>JAHISX010000040.1 GCA_018817915.1 Bacillota bacterium | reverse complement strand
TTTCAACTGTTTTGGGTTAAAATATCCTTGTAAATAATTGGGTCTTTGCATACTTCAATTATACCAAAAAACCACCCTGGATTCCAGAGTGGCTTTTTTGTTATCAAGGCTGAAACTAATCTATTTCGTTACAGCCTCTTTTCCATTTTTGTCCAGAAATCCGAAAGAAGTTGATTGAGTTGCTTTTGATTTCTTGCGACATCATAATGTTTCCATTCGGGTGGAAATAATTTTCGATATGAAGCTTGGGTGAATCTGTCATCAATTAAGATAGCAACTCCATAATCAGATGTAGAGCGAATGACTCTGCCTACAGCTTGAATGACTTTATTCATACCAGGATATTGATAAGCATAATCAAATCCTTTATTAAAATGCTCTTGATAGTAGGTCTTGAGTTGATTATTGGTCTCATTAATCATTGGGAGTCCAACACCTACTACAATTACACCATTAAGCATATCACCAACATAATCTATACCTTCAGCAAACATACCACCCATCACAAAAAATGCCAATTGTGAACGTTCGATGGTTGTTTTAAATTTTTCAATCATCAAATCTCTAAGCATATGTACCATATCCCTTTTTTGAATAAGGATATCTGCATTGATATCTTGAGGAAGTTGGTCTAAAACTTGATTCAAATATTGATAAGAAGGAAAGAAGACAATATAGTTTCCTTTTTTTGAATCGACAATAGATACGATGGTATCAACTACACCTTGAATAGATGAAGTACGATCTTGATATCTAGTAGAAATACTATCCATCATAATCATCTTTAATCTTTGATGATCAAAAGGTGATTGGATCTTGAGAGTTTCACCTTCATTTTGAGTTAGCAATTCTTGATAATATTCAATAGGATATAAGGTTGCACTAAAGAAGACTGAACCGAATGTCTTATTTTTTAGAGTATCCAAAAGGAACTTAGATGCATCCAAACATTGGATGGTTACTGATATATCTTCACCATCAAGCATTTCAATGTTTGTTAAATAGGAGTCATTGTAGTATTCGTAGATTCTAGAAAAACTTAAAATTGAGAAATAGCTATCTAATACATCAGACTTCTTTGGGTACTTAGGATTTTCTTTAAGGGCATTTTCTATTTTCTTCATCAAATATTTAATTGCCTCTAGAAAAGCATCATTAAGCGATTTCGAGGATATGAAGGGCTGATCAATTAAGTCAGATTCAAAAGAATCAAAGATATCTAATACATGTTTAACACCAGTTCTAATTGTGGGTTTCAGCTTTGATCCTAATCTTCTGAGTTTAATGAAATCAGACTTAACTAAAGTTGCTGAGTACATATCTCTAGATCGACTAATCAAGTTGTGTGCCTCATCAACTAAAATTAAAGGTTCATAATTTTGTTCATCGAAATAACGAATCAAATGGGTTCGTGGATCAAAGACATAATTATAATCACAAATAATCACATCAACAAAATATGAAATGAATAAGCTGAATTCAAACGGACATACTTTATGCTTCTCAGCATAGTGTTCAACTACAGATCTTTTCATGAGCTTTTCATTTTGAAAGATATCTTTAGTTGCTGTTTGGAGTCTATCAAAAAAACCTTTTGCATAGATACATTTTTCTGGATCGCACTCTCTTTTTTCTAAAAAGCAGATGCTATCCTTAGAAGTGATTTCTAATGTCTTTGTCTCTAAGGTTCCTTCATGAAGCATATCCATACTGTCTAATGCGATTTGCTTTCCTACTGTTTTGGCAGTCAGATAAAAAATCTTTTGATTATTATTTTTTAAGGCCTTTAAACTTGCAAAAAGAGTTGCCATCGTCTTTCCAATACCCGTTGGAGCAATCGCATAAAGTATGTCTTGATCCATCATTGTTTGATAAACAGCACTCATCATTTCTCTTTGACCCCTTCTGTAGGTATCAAAAGGAAAAACCATTTCGGATAATGAAACCATTTTGAGTTGATCATGCTCGAAAAGAATATCTAACCATACTAAATATTGAGTAATTGAGTCTAAGAAAAAAGATTCAAGTTCTTCAAGACGAAAAATATATTCAAAGTGTCGTTGTTGATAGTCACTTAATTGTATATAAGTGACGCGTCCATCTATCTCTTTTAAATCTTCATTTCTCATATACATGTAAGCATACATTTTAAGTTGCGATAGATGCTCCAAGTTAACTTGGAAAGTTTCATCAAAGATATTTTTTCTTGAAGATTTGATTTCTTGTATTGTTGTATAACTATCAATGAGCAAAAGACCATCCATGCGGCCTGATATGATGAGATCATGAGAATCATCAGAATATCTTAAGTTGATAGGAACCTCAGCTTGATCGTTTGAATTATATTGGTTTTGGACATATTGGTGTGCTCTAGTACCCTCTAGTAAAGAAACATTTTGAAAAGTTTCACTACTTAAGTCTCCTGAAGCATAAAGAAAAGAAACCATGTCACCAACACTTATTTTATATTTTCGCATTTTATTCCTTCTTTAATCAATAGATTACATTTATTATATCTCGTTATAGCTAAAATGCACAACTTAAGAAAAACTTAATAACTTTTGTACGCAACACAGCATATGAAACATAGATTAATACAATCTTTAGTGGTAAAATAGGATAAATAGAAGGCCTAAGAGTCAAAAAAAATTTTGATTTGAGGTGATTGTAATGCGTAACAACGATAGAACACAACACATCATTTTAATTACTAGCTATGTAGCTAAAGGGATTGCCATCCTTCTTTTTAGCATCTTCTTAATCATGCTTTTCTCTGAAGGTGGTCATTTTAGCCATCCCCACTTTTTATTTGTAGATTACATTTTGTTTTTCTTTATACCTATCATGTATGGCTTTGGAGTTTTTTATTCATCAAAAAATCAATTATTGAATGGTATACTTATTTTCATCAGTTATTTTGGATTCAATACGACATTAAATATTGCTGAAAACAATACGTTGCTGACTTTGCAATATACTTATTTACTAATCCCATCCATATTATATGTTTCAATTAATCTATTTAAAAGACATGAAGATGTTAGAAAAGAAGAGTTTAATCGACTTTTTGGAGAATTTGAGCACTTAAGCCAGAACTATAAGATTGTGCAAAGTATGCTTGATATCACTCCAGCGATGCTTAAAGATGATAATCTAGATAATCTCTTACAGTTGATCTTAGAAAAAGCAATAGAAATTATTCCGAAAGCACAAACAGGTAGTATTCTCATTAGAGAGAAAGATCAAATGGTCTTTAGAGCAGCTGTTGGATATGATATTGACCTGTTAAAGAAAGTTAATTTACATTTCGAGGATATGTATCAATATAAATTAGGTAACTTACTTGAACCACAAGTCATTCAAGATATCAAGACGTTTAATGAAAAAAACTTGGATGCAAAAAAGACGCAAGATCTACAAGATCAAGATGCTCTCATTGCAAAATCAGTGTTAACATGTGCAATTACTGTGCGTGGTGAAGTTTATGGATTCATTAATTTAGATAACATTGAAGATTTAAACGCTTTTCATGACAAAGACAAAATATATATTAAACATCTCGCACAACAAATAGAAATGGCATTAAAAAATCAAATGCTTGTTGAAGATCTATATAAGCTTTCTAGATATGATTCTTTAACTGGGGCTTATACTAGAAAACAACATCAAATGCTTCTAAAAGATCTTTATGATAAATCTAAGAAGTCTGAAACACCATTTTCGATTTGTGCACTTGATATAAATAACTTAAAAATCATCAATGATAGTTATGGTCATGAAATTGGGGATGCCTATTTAGTTCATTTTAGTAAATTGGTTAAAGAACATATCAAAGAAATTGATATATTTTCCAGAACTGGTGGAGATGAATTTATGTTAGTCTACACGAAGTGTAACAAGCTTTGTTCTGAAAAACGGATGCGAGAATTTAAAGAAAGGATTGAACAATTTCCACTCATTATAGGCTCAAAATCAATCCCTGTTAGTTTTAGTTGTGGCATTGCAACATACTTAGAAGATAGCAAATATCTAGATGAGCTCATCAGCTTATCTGATAAGAATCTCTACTTAGATAAAAAAAATAAAGCATAACCATACTGAATAAGGCTTTCACAAATAGTGAAAGCTTTTTTTATATTTGAAATCAATGAATGAGAAAACAATAAGAACCGAAAAAATAAAATTCTTGATTGTTTCTATAATAACAAGTACCACGCAAAAGCGTTATAAAGCCATTGCCCGCAACACTCGAAAAAAACATGAAAAGCAAATAAAAAAAAGTTTATCTAAATGAGTTGCAAACCATGAAAACAACCGTTATAATAAACACTAAACAATGATATATTCCTCATGAATTACTCGACATGTTGTAGTGAATGTTATTTGGAAAAAATATCATTTTTGTTTCAGAGAAGTGTTAATAAGAGGGGCACTGATCAATGTTCATTTTGAACATATTGAAGCAAAGAAAATAAGAGGTGGATAAGATGTTTGTATTAAAGAGAAATGGATCAAAAGAGGCATTCGATCTTAAAAAGATTGCGAATGCCATGCTTAAAGCCTATAAAAATGTAGGTGTTGATTTTTCTGAAGAAGATTGCTTAAAGCAAGCTCAAGAAATCACAAAAGCATATCCAAAAAATCAAGAAGTAAACATTGAAACAATTCAAGATGACGTTGAATTGTATTTAATGAAGAAGAAACAGTTTGAAGCAGCAAAAGTATATATCAAGTATCGTGAAAAACAAAAAGTAGAACGCGAAAATCCTTGGTCTGATAATGATGAACGCCAAGATTTGATTTTAAGCAAATATCTCATCCCAGGAGAAACAAAAAGAGACTTCATTAAGAGAGTAGCTTTCGGTAATTCTTCACTTGAGAAAATATTTAGACATAAAGAAGCTATCTTTGGTGGTAGAAATCTTTATGCCATTGGTAGAGAAGGGAACATAACAGGTAGTAATTGTTATGTTACAGAAGATCCACAGGACAGCTTAGAAAGTATTTACCGTGCAGACTATCAAATTGCTCGTACATACAGCTATGGTGGTGGTCAGGGTATGAATCTATCGAATATCCGTCCAAAAGGTGCTAAGGTCAATAACACCAGTAATACAACACCTGGTGTCATGGTGTTTGCTGAAAAGTATTCTCACACAACACTTTCTACTCAACAAGACAATAGACGTGGAGCTCTCATGCTCGTTTTAAATATCGATCATCCTGATATCATTGATTTTATTACAACGAAACTTGATCTAAATAAAGTTAATGGAGCAAATATTAGTATTGCTTTAAAAGATGATTTTATGTTGGCTGTTCAAAATAATCAAAAATGGACAATGCGATTCGAAACACCTTATGAAAAGATTGAAAAGACAATTCGTGCAAAAGATTTACTTGAACTTATTGGGTATGCTGCACATACAATGGGAGACCCTGGTGTTGTCTTTATCGATCATATGAATGATTATCACTTTATGAGTGAATACCCTGATGTTCGCTTTACAGCAACCAATCCTTGCGGTGAACAACCATTGATGGCTCATGGATCGTGTAATTTAGGAAGTGTGAACCTCAATGCGTTTGTTAGAGATGCATTTACTGATCATGCTGCTTATGATTGGGATCGTTTTGATTTTGTTGTTGGCGAAATGATTGGAGCTCTTGATGAC
The DNA here is from genome assembly GCA_018817915.1 of Bacillota bacterium. Lineage (GTDB taxonomy): Bacteria > Bacillota_I > Bacilli_A > Acholeplasmatales > Acholeplasmataceae > Peloplasma. The sequence continues at coordinate 46,460 of JAHISX010000040.1, read as the reverse complement.
TTACTTACAATGCTAGGTGACCGTCATGCCTTACCTGAACAAAGAGAACACGTTAAACAATATAGAGAAATAGGACTTGGCGTTATGGGTCTTGCAGATTTAGCTTTAAGCCTAAGACTTCCTTATGGTAGTAATGAATTTTTAGAGTTTTTAGATGTATTGATGAGAAGAATGTTGAACACTGCGACTAAGATGAGTGCAATTCGTGCAAATGAATTAGGCGTATTCCCAAGATTCGATTATGAAAAAGTATCATCTTCAAAATTCTATATAGACACGATTGATGCTGAAACTGATGAACTCGTTAAAAAGTATGGTATGAGAAACAGCCGCTTATTAAGCATCGCACCTACAGGATCTATATCTAATATCTTTGGCGTAAGTGGAGGCGTTGAACCATTCTTCCAAATCAATTACACAAGACGTATTGTTTCTATGTTTGAAGAAGAAAAAACAATTACAGTATGGGAAAAGACACCACTTGCACTTGCAAAAGCAATGTTTGTTGAACCAGAAAGATTGCCTGAATGGGCACTCATTACTTCTCAAAACTTAGATTTCATGGATCGTGCAAATGTTCAAGCAACCATTCAAAAGTACGTTGATACAGCAATCAGTTCAACTTTCAACTTAAATAATAGTGCATCTGTTGAAGATGTCATGAATATTTATACCACTGCTTGGTCTAAAGGATTAAAAGGGGCAACAGTATTTAGAGATAGATGTGCTAAGATTGGTATCTTAGCTGGTATCAACGAAAACACTGAAGATCTAAATCCAGCAACACCTCCTCATGCTCATCTTGAGGAAAAATGGATGAATAAGAAGACTGGTGATGTCAAAGAATATGTGACTCATATTACAGTTAGTGGTAGTGGTCAAGTTCCTGAAAAGATTGAAAGAGAATTATGCCCATTATGCGGCGATGTTCTTGTTAAGAAACAAGGATGCATTCAATGTAACAACCCAGAATGTGTCTATGAAAAATGTGCAATCTAAATTCAACACAACACCTCATCGATTGAGGTGTTTTTTAATGAACTCAGAAATCTAATAATGCTAATTGGTATTGAATACGATAGGTCCCGTTATTTTTAGAAATCACACGTATTCATACATGGTATAATTAAAACAATAGGAGGTAGTGAAATGAAAAACATACATACAAAAAATGCACCTCAAGCAGTAGGTCCTTACAGTCAAGGTGTTCTTGTTAAAGATACTTTATATGTATCAGGACAAATACCATTTGTTCCTGGAACAATGACTTTAGTCTCTGATGACATATCAGATCAAACAAGACAAAGCTTATCTAATATACTTGCAATTGTTGAAGCTGCAGGATTGAAGAAAGAAGATATCGTAAGATGTGGTGTCTTCATGACTGATTTAGGAGACTTTAGTAAGATGAATACTGTCTATGCGGCATTTTTTGGTGATCATAAGCCAGCAAGAGCAGCAGTTGAAGTTAGACGGTTACCTAAAGATGTTTTAGTAGAAATCGATGCGATTGCAGTTAAGCCATAGATCAAATGAAGATCAAAAGACATAAAACCATTATTATCCTTTTTATTGTTGCCCACTTAATCTTTTTATCTATGGATTTAGTTACTCCTTTGATTACAGAAGGTGTTTCGGTTCAAATGTTTGATCTCATGATGTTTAAAGGATATGATTTAGCTTTTGCTACAACATTTGTAAGTGAAATTAGTAGTCAAGGTAGATCGCTTTATTTATTTGTTCAAATGCCTTTGGATTTTATTTATCCATTGCTTCTTTCGATTTTCTTCTATTTATTTTTCTTGGAACAAACCAAGAATAAGAATTTTGCTTTATTGGGATTTGCATCAGTGATATTCGATTATGCAGAAAATATTTCTGTGATCATCATGCTTACAAATACAAATCTTATCGCACCAGTTGTAGGATTTGCTAGTTTTGCTACAATAACTAAAGGTATATTTTATGTATTAAATTATAGTATCACCATATTTCTACTTATTAGATGTTTTGTTCAAAGAAGAAAAAGACTGCAAAAACAAAGTTAAAACATATTTAAGAAGGTGTCCTAATGAAAAATACTTTACAGAAACAAAAAGCATATTTTGATTCTAATATAACGAAATCTTATGAATTTCGAATTTTACAACTAAAAAAATTGAAGTCAGCCATCCTTAAGTTCGAACCTCAGATTACACAAACTCTTTATAAGGATTTACATAAATCCAGCTTTGAAGCTTATTCTTCTGAAATTGGATTTGTACTTTCTACGATAACAATGATTGAAAAGCATTTAAGAAAATGGATGCATGTAAGAAAAGTTAGAACACCAATCTATGAATTGTTTACAAAATCATATGTTATGTTCGAACCTCTAGGCAATATTCTGATCATCGGACCATATAATTACCCGTTTCAATTAGTTATAGAACCGTTAATTGGTGCAATTGCATCTGGTAATACAGCAATCATTAAACCCAGTGAATATACAGTGGAGACAGAAAAAGTATTAGTTGAGATGATTCAAACAACATTTGATCCTGAATATATCAGTATATTTACAGGTGATCATACAGTAACGGGTGAAGTGCTTAAATTGAAGTTTGATCATATTTTCTTTACTGGAAGTCATCATGTTGGCCAAATTGTTTATGAAGCAGCTAGCAAACATTTAACGCCTGTCACATTAGAATTAGGTGGCAAGAGTCCTGCTATAGTAGATGAAACGGCAAATATCAAAGTTGCAGCAAGAAGAATTCTTTTTGGTAAGTTCATCAATGCTGGACAAAGTTGTATTGCTCCAGATTATATCTATGTTCATGAAAGTGTACATGATGAGTTTATTTCTGAACTCAAGCAAACTTTAATAGATCGTTATAGCGATCATCAATCATTTGGAAGAATTGTGAACAATAGGCACTTCCAAAGATTAAACAACTTAATTGATGTGAACAAAGTCGTTTATGGAAATGAGAAGAATGAAGAGAACTTATTCATCAGTCCAACAATTGTTGACCAAGTGACTTGGAATGATCCAATCATGAAAGAAGAAATATTTGGACCTCTTCTTCCTATTTTGGTATACAAAGATTTAGATGAAGTTATACAAATGATTAAAGATAAAGAAAAACCTTTAGCACTCTACCTATTTACAAGTCATAAAGAAGTTGAAAAAAAGATATTTAGTCATATCTCATTTGGTGGAGGAGCAATCAATGACACAATGATGCATTTCAGTAACCCAAATCTACCATTTGGAGGAGTGGGTCACAGTGGTATGGGTATTTACCACGGTAAATATTCATTTGAAATCTTTTCCAATCAAAAGAGCTACGTAAAAAAAGGAACCAGATTTGATCCACCGCTCACTTATCCTCCTTATAGTAAGGCAAAAGTGAGTTTAATCAAGCGTGTATTGAAGTAGTATTTAAGGAAGGAATATGGATATGGATATTTTAAAGCATAACAGGATTGCATGGGACAAGCAGGTTGAGAGTGAAAATATATGGACTGTTCCAGTCGATCATGAAACAATAGAAAAAGCAAGACTTGGTGAGTTTTCATTACTTTTGACACCAAGAATTCCCGTACCAATGTCTTGGTTTGGGGAACTCAAAGGTAAAAAGGTCTTATGTTTAGCCTCAGGCGGTGGTCAACAAGGACCAGTTTTAAGTGCTGCTGGTGCACAAGTTACAGTTTTTGATAATAGTCCAAATCAGTTGAAACAAGATGAGTTTGTTGCTAAAAGAGAAAACCTAGACCTAAAACTTGTTCAAGGAGATATGAGAGATTTATCTATTTTTAAAGATGAGACATTCGATTTAATCTTTCATCCAGTATCTAACCTATTTGTTGATGATATCAATAAGGTTTGGAAAGAAGCTTATAGAGTCTTAAAGAAGAATGGAAGGATGCTTTCTGGATTTTGTAATCCTGTCTTATTTATTTATGATTATAATGCGTGGGAGAGCAATCAAGAATTCATCACAAAGTATAAAATTCCTTACTCGGATATTGAACAGTTACCTAAAGATGAGTTAAAGAAAAGAATTGATGATCAAGATCCTTTGGAATTTGGACATTCATTAGATGATCAGATTGGTGGACAAATTAAAGTAGGGTTCTCCATTCATGGTTTCTACGAAGATATGTTTGGTAGAGAATTTTTAGATGATTATCTGCCAACTTTTATTTCAACATTAGCAATTAAATAATAACAATAAACCGAATTCACAATAGAATCCGGTTTTTTTGTGTAATTTTTCACATATTCCCATCTTCAGGCAAAGTTCATAAAAAGTTCACAAAGATTCATTACAATAGAGACATAACATTAGGAGGTAAAGACATGTTACAATTGAAAAATATCAAAAAAGATTATGTAGTTGGGGGACTTCCCGTTCCCGCATTAAACGGGATTAGTCTTGAGTTCCAAAAGAATGAGTTTGTATCTATTTTAGGTGCATCTGGTAGTGGTAAAACAACAATGCTTAATATCATTGGTGGCTTGGATCGATATACCAGTGGTGATTTACTTGTTGATGGCAAGTCAACTCAAGATTTTTCTGATAACGATTGGGATGCGTATAGAAATGCAACCATTGGTTTTGTTTTTCAAAGCTACAACTTAATTTCTCATTTATCAGTTTTAGATAATGTTGAAATGGCACTCAGATTGTCAGGTGTTGCAGCAAAAGAACGTAAGGAAAGAGCAGTAAAAGTTCTAACAGAAGTTGGACTTGTAGATCATATCAATAAAAAGCCTAACCAGTTATCTGGTGGTCAAATGCAACGTGTTGCAATTGCAAGAGCACTTGTTAATAATCCAATGATTTTACTTGCTGATGAACCATCAGGTGCATTGGACAGTAAAACAAGTCATCAAATTATGGAACTCATAAAATCCATATCAAAAGATAGACTTGTAATTATGGTAACTCATAATGCTGAAATGGCTCATGAGTTTTCTGATCGTATAGTTCAACTTGTTGATGGAAGAGTTGTTGATGATACAAGACCTGTTCAAATCAAATCTGGTGCAGTAGTCAGTGATAAATTGCTCAACAAGAAAACATCAATGAGTTACTTAACAGCACTTAAAACTAGTTTTAAAAACCTACTGACTAAAAAAGGTAGAACTTTAATTACTGCAATTGCAGGAAGTATAGGGATTATCGGTATTGCATTAGTCTTATCTATTTCTACAGGCATGACCAGTTATGTTGACGAAATGCAAAGTGATACCTTAGCTGGGTTTCCACTAACCGTTTCTAGTATTGTATCAACAAATATATTTGCTGGTCCAAGACAAGGTATGGAAGATCTCGGTGTATCTGACGGTTCATTTATTGATGATCCGATTATTTATTCATATGATGAGATTAGCAATACAACCCTTCACACCAATATATTTTCAGATGATTTTTTAAGTTATTTAGATCAAATGGATACGACACTTTATAATTCTATATCTTATACAAGATCCATCTCTTTAAATATTATTGCTGAAACAAGCGCAGGTGGCTACACCAAGATTATATCCGATACATCAATGAATCCATTTTCTAGTGCTGGTACTGTCTTAAACGAAATTCCTAATAGCCCTGAATTTATTCAGTCACAATATGATATCTTAGCAGGACAATACCCAGTTGCTTATAATCAACTTGTGTTAATTGTTGATTCACAAAATCAACTTGATGTAAGCATCTTAGAAGCCCTTGGTATCTCAGTTGAAGAAAATTATACTTTTGATGATTTTATTGGGAAATCATTTAAGATCATTCCTAACGATGTATATTTCAATTCATTAGGAAGTACGTTTATACCAGGCACTGATTACGAAGCAATGTATACAGATGCTGATGCAGTAACGATATCAATCGTCGGTATATTGCGTGTCAATGAAGATGCCTCAACTGAGCTATTATCCACTGGTATCGGTTATACAACATACCTTACTGATTACATGATTGCTATGGATTCAACATCAGACATCGTTGTTGCTCAAGAAGCTTCTCCTACAGTTAATGTTCTAACGGGATTACCATTTAACACACAACTTACATATGACATGACAATGCGTGCTATTGGTGGGGATTCTACACCTACAGGTGTTCAAATATATCCTGTATCATTCGATTCAAAAGATGAAATAAAATCTTATTTGGATGCGTATAATGTTGGATTAGATGAAGTTGACACCATCGTATATACAGATTTAGCTGAAACAATTTCAGCTACAATCTCTACTTTGATTTCTACTATTACTATTATTTTGGCAGCCTTTGCTGGTATCTCACTTGTTGTTTCATCTATTATGATTGGTATCATTACTTATGTATCTGTTGTTGAAAGAACAAAAGAAATTGGAATCATGAGAAGTTTAGGTGCGCGTAAGAAGGATATTTCAAGAATATTCAATGCAGAAACAGTCCTCATCGGATTTTCATCTGGTGTCATTGGAGTTCTGATTGCGATATTACTTAATATTCCTGTCAATATCATTATCAATCGATTGATTGGCGTTCCAGGATTCTCCACACTTAACTTAACAAGTGCTATTGGATTAATCGTATTAAGCACCATCTTAACATTAGTTGCTGGTCTTGTTCCTAGTGGAATTGCAGCTAGAAGAGATCCAGTCGTTGCATTAAGAACTGAATAAGATTTGTTTTTAGTGATATAATTTATAGTAACAAGGAGGTGTTTCTATGATTAAAATACTCATTATAGAAGATGAATATAACATTAGAAAACTCTTTTCAAAATACTTATCAAACCAAGGTTATGAAACCATAGAAGCTGAGGATGGCCAAAAAGCCATCCAAATCTTTGAAAAAGAACACATTGATTTAATCATTACTGATGTGATGATGCCAGTGATGGATGGTATTACCTTAGTCAATAAAATTAGAATAACGCATCCCGAATTACCCATTTTAATGCTCACAGCATTAGATAGTTTTGAAGATAAAGAAAAAGGGTTCATCAGTGGTGCAGATGATTATATGGTTAAGCCCATTGATTTAAATGAAATGCTCTTAAGAATTAAAGCATTACTGAGAAGATATCAAATAGCAAGTTCTAATAAAATTGAACTTAAAGATTTCTCATTGGATTATCAATCAGGCGAGTGCATACAAAATGGAAATCTATTGGAACTATCAAGAAAAGAATTCCAACTTATATTTAAATTACTCGCTTCTCCGAATAAAATATTTACAAGAGAACAATTGATGAATGAAATTTGGGGTTTTGATTCTGAAAGTTATGATCGAACAGTAGATACTCATATTAAAAAGATTAGAGAACATGTGACATCAGAAGCATTTGAAATCATTACCGTGCGTGGTCTTGGGTATAAGGCGGTCATTAAATGAAAAAGTTATCAGTTAAAATTTTAGTAACGATATTTGTTGTTTTAGGCTTATCGACATTAATCCCACGCTTGATCTTAACCAATATCGTTGATTTCCCTTCACAAGAAATATTTCAGTCTCATTTATTTTTAATTGGTATGATTGTGACTGCGGGTATCAGTTTAACACTATTCGGATTAGCAATCAAATACATCATCATTAATAGAATTCGATCACTAAGCATTGCTACCAAACAAGTAGCTCATGGTAACTTTGATATTCACATTGAATCAAAAGGTAGAGATGAATTATCAAGCTTAAGCGATGACTTTAATCAAATGATTTTAGAGTTAAGAGCAAATGAATATTTAAATAAAGAATTCGTTCGTAATTTCTCGCATGAATTTAAAACACCGATTAGCGCAATCAAAGGCTACGCTGAATTGATTCAAACTGGAAATTTAACACCCGAAGAGATTGTTGAGTATTCTGAAATCATTGCTACCGAATCATCAAGATTATCAAACTTATCAAAAAATATGTTACAACTATCTATTTTGGATAGTACTTCAATCGTTAAGACTGATCAAGATTTTAATGTGTCAGAACAAATTAGAAGTGTTATACAAATGCTACAACTATCTTGGGAAGAAAAGAAACTTGAACTAAATTTAGAGCTTGATGAAGTACATATCACAAGTAATAAAGAATTGACTTATCAAATTTGGAAAAACTTGATTGATAATGCCATCAATTATTCAAGTGTGAATCAAAAACTAGATGTTTCAATTAAAGCAGATAAAAGTGAAATGATTTTCAGTATTACAAATTATGGCATAGGCATTTCTCCTGAAGAACAATCTCACATCTATGATTTATTTTATGTCGTAGAAAAATCTAGACATCAAACCAGTAGTGGTATTGGATTATCAATTACAAAAAGAATTGTTGAAAAGCTTAAAGGAAAGATTGAAGTTAACAGTCAAGTCAATGAGTTTACAACATTTAAGGTCACACTACCAATAAATTCAAAATAAAGAAAGACATTCATGTCTTTTTTTATTGTAGTGAAATTCATAGGTAATGATAATCATAGATGAACGAAATTTTAAATGGTATAATATGTATGAAGATGATCAAATCATCAGGTTTTTGGAGGTATTTGATGCAAACAAATTACGATATCGTTGTTGTTGGTAGTATTAATATGGATTTATTTTTTGAAATCAATAGACAACCTGGCATTGGAGAAACGATTGAAGGCCAAGCTTTTCACTTTCTTCAAGGGGGTAAAGGAGCCAACCAAGCGATTGCTGCTGCTAAATTAGGAAATAAGGTTGCTATGATTGGTTGCGTCGGCCATGCCGTTTTTGGTACAATTGCAGTTAAAAACTTTGAAAAATATGGTGTTAATCATACACATGTTCATCGTGTCGATGAATATACTGGTGTTGCTTGTGTCACTATACAACAATCCAAAAAAAGAGATAACTCGATTATTAGCGTACCAGGCGCAAATCGGAGAATCACAAAAGAAATGATTGATCAAGCAAAGCCAATCATCAAAAAAGCAAAAATCGTTCTTTTACAATTAGAAATTCCAATGGAAATTGTTGAATACGTCATTGATTTTTGCAATGAAAACCAAGTACCTGTTGTTTTGAATCCATCACCTTATCAAACTTTACAAGCAGATATGATTCATAAAATCACATTTATAATTCCTAATGAAATCGAAGTCAATCAAATGTTTCCAAATCACTCTATTGAATTGAGTTGTGCTCAATACCCTAAAAAACTCATTGTAACCAGAGGATCGATGGGAGCAGTCTTTCATGATCGTGTAGAATTAAAGATTGTTGATGGTATTAAAGTTCCAATTGTTGATACAACAGGAGCCGGAGATGTCTTTCTAGCTGCATTCGCTTCCCAGTATATAAAATCCAATCAAATTGAAGAAAGTATTCGATTTGCAAATATATGTGCAGGTATGTCAATCATGAAAATAGGCGCTCAAGAAAGTTCGCCAACAATCGACGAAGTTAACGAATATAAAAAATACATGAATACTTAAAAAAAATTATTTAACTTTGGAATGAATATATCCTTATTTCAATTTAGTAAAAGCGCTTACAAAAAGGGTTTATTTTCTCATTGCTATGATGTATAATCATAGTAGAGACTTAAAAAGGAGATAATCCATGAATAAAAAGTATATTGCTGAGCCTTATCGCATAAAAATGGTCGAACCAATTAGAGAAACAACCCGTAAGGAACGAGAAATGCTTTTAAAGAATGCTGGGTATAACCCTTTTTCTTTGAGAAGCGAAGATGTTTATATCGATCTTTTAACAGATTCAGGTACTGGAGCTATGAGCCAGGAACAATGGGGAGCTATGATGGTTGGGGATGAAGCTTATGCTGGAAGTCGTAGTTTTTTTAAACTTGAAAGTGTCGTCAAAAATATAACTGGTTATCAATATTTTATGCCTGTTCATCAAGGTAGAGGTGCTGAGCAAGTCTTTTTACCTCAACTCGTTACAAAAAAAGGTATGTTTTATATTTCTAACATTCATTTTGACACAACTAGAGCACATGTTGAGCTTGCTGGAGCAAGAGCAATTGACTGTGTGATAGAAGAGTGTTTTAATATTGATTTAGATCATCCATTCAAAGGAAACTTTGACTTAGTTCATCTAGAAAAACTCATTTTAGAAAAAGGCAAAGAAAATATCGCTGGCATTATCATGACAATCACGAATAATTCTGCAGGTGGACAGCCTGTCAGTATGGCAAATCTAAAAGCGGTAAAAGAGATAGCAAATAAATTCAATATTCCCACCATCATTGATGGTGCTAGATATGCTGAAAATGCATTTTTCATTAAGGAACGAGAAAAAGGGTATGAAAATAAAGCAATCATTGATATCGTTCGTGAGGAATGTAGTTATGCTGATGTCTTTTTGATGAGTGCTAAAAAAGATGGACTGGTCAATATGGGTGGCATCATAGCGATTAAAGACAATGAACAACTTTATAATCAATGTCGAGTAGCAGTGATTCCATATGAAGGATTTCCAACATATGGCGGATTAAATGGTAGAGATATGGAAGCTCTAGCTGTTGGTCTCATGGAAGCTTTAGATGAAACATATTTAAGACATCGTATTGATCAAGTAAGATATTTAGGGGATAAGCTTAAAGCTGCTGGTGTACCCATTCAATATCCAATAGGTGGTCATGCTGTATTTGTTGAGTGTAAAAGAATGGCACCACATATACCCTCTGAACAATTCCCTGCATTATCAGTTACCAATGCTATTTATTTAGAAGCTGGTATTCGTGCAGTTGAGATTGGAACTTTATTATTAGGTAGAGACCCTGATACACATGAAAATATACCATGTGTATTAGAATTGATGCGATTGGCAATACCAAGACGTGTTTATACATATCGGCATATGGATGTTGTTGCTGATGCAGTCATCCATGTTTATCAACATAGAAATGAGCTTAAAGGGTATGAATTTACTTATGAATCGCCTATTTTAAGACACTTTACATCTACATTTCAACCCATTGAGAATTAAATAAACGGAGGATTTTATGATTGCCTATTTAATTGTTGGACTTATTATTGTCATGTTTGCTTTGGATTTAATTGTTTCTTTGCTCAATTATAATAATAGAAATAAACCAATTCCCGAAAATGTTAAAGATATATATGATGAAGAGAAATACAGTAAATGGTTAAGCTATACAATGGAAACTATGAGATTTGGACTGATCACAAAGGTTTTTGATACACTTTTAATACTAGGCTTATTGATCTTCGGAGTCTTTGGTGCGATAGAAGTTTGGACAAACAGTTGGTTCTTAAGTCCAACACTTCGTACATTGTCTTTTCTTGGTTTAATTGTTGTTGGATTATCTATTACCAATATGCCATTCAATTATTATGCGACTTTTGTTATTGAAGAAAAATTTGGATTTAATAAAACAAACAAGAAGACTTTCTTCTTTGACATGATTAAAAACCTATTAATTATGACTATTTTGGGTGGATCAGTTGTTGCATTGTTTAGTTTTCTCTACTTACAGTTTACTGATAATTTATGGTTGTTTGTTTTAACTGCCTGGGCAGCACTATCCATCATTATGATTCTTATATTCATCTTAAACGTTAAGGTGTTCGTCAAATTATTCAATAAACTTTCCCCACTTCCTGAAGGAGACTTAAGAACTAGAATTGAAGCACTAGCTTTAGAGGTGGGTTTTCAAGTTACTGCTATTTCAATTATGGATGCATCCAAAAGATCAACAAAACTTAATGCATTCTTCAGTGGTTTAGGTAAAACAAGAGAAGTTGTTTTATTCGATACGTTAGTTGAAAAGCTTTCAGAAGATGAAATACTTTCTGTACTTGCTCATGAATTAGGACATGCTATGCATAAAGATGCACCACGTATGCTTGTACAACAAATTATTATTTTTGGTTTGTATGCTGCAGTCATCGGATTAATCATGCAATCTTCAGATTTGGCAACAGCATTTGGTTTAACAGGTGTCCATTTAGGGTTTGGCTTGATTTTATTTAGTATTTTAATCGAACCTATTAACGTCCTTTTGGGTATGCCTTTGAATTATTTAAGCAGAAAAGCTGAATATGCTGCCGATGCTTTCTCTACAAAATATGTTGACAAGAAACATATGATGTCAGCATTACGCATTTTAGTTACTGAAAACTATTCGAATTTAAATCCTCATCCTGTCTATGTTTTATTGCACTATTCACATCCAGCTATGGCAGATCGCTTAGGAGCAATCGAAAAACTGTAGTCATCAATTAAATAAATGTATGAAAAGATATAATTACAAGGAGCAAATATGAAAAAATTTCGCATTTTAGCCATTAATCCAGGTTCTACATCAACAAAACTAGCGATTTATGAAAATGAAGGGCTTGTTTTTACTTTTAGTGTTAGACATGATTCAAAAGTCATTAACCAGTTTAATCACGTCATTGAACAATATGACTTTAGATTAAAAGCAATCATGGAGGCACTGGTGGAATCTCAAATTGATTTAGCAACACTTGATGCAGTTGTTGGTCGAGGGGGTATGCTTAAGCCTATCGAAGGGGGAACATATGAAGTTAACGATGAAATGGTTGATTTCATGAAATTATCTCCTCGTGGTGAACATGCATCAAACTTAGGATGTGTAATTGCTAAGCATATAGCAGATCAATATCATATACCAAGTTATATCGTTGACCCTGTAGCTGTTGATGAAATGGAGGATATTGCTAGATTTACAGGTATGCCTGAGATCCAAAGAATGAGTTTATTTCATGCTCTTAACCAAAAAGCAGTTGCTCTCAAAGCAAGTAAAGACTTAAATAAAAAATATCAAGATCTAAACTTAATTATCGCTCACTTAGGGGGAGGGATCAGTGTTGGCGTTCATAAAAATGGACGTGTTATTGATGTCAATAACGCATTAGATGGCGATGGGCCGATGTCACCTGAAAGAAGTGGATCAGTTCCATTAGGTCCCTTGTATAAAATGGCTTTATCTGGGAAGTATACATTGAAAGAAATTCAAAGAAAAAATTATGGCCAAGGTGGTTTAGTTGCCTATTTAGGGACAAATGATGGGTCTGAAATTAGAAAAAGAATTTTAGCTGGTGATACAAAAGCAAAGTTTATCTATGAAGTCATGTGCTATCAGATTGCTAAAGAAATTGGAAGTTGTAGTACAGTTCTCAAAGGAAAAGTTGATGCGATCATCATTACTGGTGGTCTAGCATATGACAAGAACACAGTTGATTTAATTAAAGAAAGAGTTGAATTTATTGCACCTGTGATGGTTTATCCAGGTGAGGATGAAATGGAAGCTTTAGCCTATGGTGCTTATCGTGTACTTAAGGGCGAAGAAAAAGCAAAAATATATAAGTAGGTGAATTTGATGATTAAATCAATGCAAGACATTGTCAAAAGAGCACAACTATTAGAAAAAAAGACAGTAGTTGTTGCAGTAGCAAATGATGAACATGTTTTAGAAGCTGTTCATATGGCTGTCCTAGATGGTATTGTACAAGCCATATTAGTTGGTGATGCAACGGAAATTAAGCAATTGATGTTTAAGTTAAACATGGATGCTGAAGATTATAAGATTATTGATCTACCTGATCAATTAAAAGCATGCGATGCATCTGTTAAAATGATTAGTGAAAATAAAGCTGACATTTTGATGAAAGGCATGGTTGATACAGCAATCATCTTACGTGCTGCACTAGATAAAGAGTTTGGAATGAGAACCCCAAATAGACTTTCACACGTCAGTGTGATGGAGATTGCTACTTATCATAAATTACTTTTAATGAGCGATGGCGCGATGAATATTGCACCAGATGTTGAAATCAAGCAAGAAATCATAGAAAATGGTGTAGCAATTGCTCATGCTTTAGGCATTAAAATGCCAAACGTTGGTTGTATTGCTGCTGTAGAAAAAGTAAATCCTAAAATGCAAGCAACCCTTGATGCACAAGAATTAATCATAAGAAACCAAAATGATCGCATTAAAGGTTGCATCGTTGGTGGTCCATTTGCTATTGATAACGCCATCAATAAAGAAGCTGCTATGCATAAGGGCATTGTTGATCCTATGGCAGGTGATGTAGATTTCTTATTAATGCCTCAAATAGAGTCTGGAAATGTTTTCTATAAGAGTATGATGTTTCTTGCAAATGCAAAAAGTGCAAGTGTCATTGCTGGTGCTAAGAAACCAATCGTTTTAACAAGTAGAGCAGATTCTAAAGAAAGTAAATTTTATAGTATTGCACTCGCAGCATTAGTTGCTGACCATCAATCATATTCTTGAAATATTAGAAATTCATAGGAATATGTGAGAAGTATAATATCATGAGTGATTATTTGTATGGGAAACACGCAAAATAAGGTAAAATAATATTAAGGGAATCAATTAGAATTTTTTAAGATCTATATTTAGTCGTATTTTATACGGCTAAATTCTATTTGATATGAGGAAAACAGCATGGAATTAGAAATGATGAAATCAAAATTTCATAATGTCAAACTCGTCGTATTTGATTTGGATGGCACACTGCTTAATAGCCAAAGTCAGATTTCAGAAGAAAGTAAGTATGCTATTGATTTACTCAAAGAAAAAGGCATTCGGATTGCAATTGCTTCAGGTAGAATATTTAGTATGATTAAGCACTTTAGTGAAACTTTGGGTTTAAAAGATTTTATTATCTCTTCAAATGGAGCAGCAATTGATGATCTTTCAACTAATCAACCGCTCCAACAATTATTTACCAATCCCAAGGATGCAAAAAAAGTTGTAGAATTTTGTGTTAAAAACCATATCGAATGCAATATTCTCAAAAGAGATGCGTGTTATTTTCAACCATATAGTCGACGTATTGATAGATTTAATTTATATAATATACATGCAAGACAAGTACACTCAGATGAAATAAAAATTATTCTTTATGATGATGGTATACATGATTATTCAAAGATTGAGAAATTATTAATTTATGAAATGGATGAAACCAAAACGCATCAAGTACTTGAATTTGTTCATGAAAATACAAAGTTGATTCATATGAGTTCTGGTCATGGATATACGGATATCTCATCTCCAGGTGTAAGTAAAGGTCATGCAGTAAAAAAGATTGCTGAATATCTCAATATCAGTTTAGATCATGTTTGTGTATTTGGTGATTATGATAATGATGTTAGCATGTTTGAAATTGCTGGTTTGGCAATAGCTACGGCCAATGGTAGTCCTAAAGCTTTAGAAAACGCAGATTTTATCACGTTATCCAATGATGATGAAGGTATCGCATATGCGATTAAAAAACTATTGTTATCATAGGTGATCGTTGATCATCATAGAAAATCTCTCATTTAAGTCGAAGGAGACAAGAAAATGAAATCAATACATAAAGGTCATGCTGTATCGCAAGGTATTGGAATAGGTAGAGTATATATTTACAAGCAATATATACCACAAATAGAAAAAGAAATCATCGATTCAACTCTTGTTGAAAAAGAGATAGACATCTATAAAAGTATTAGAGAAAGCGCACATATCGAGATTTCGAAGATTAAGCATTTCCTGCAAGATAAAAATGATATCAAATCGTTCATTTTTGATGCACATCTTGAAATGGTCGATGATCAAGTGGTTATTGAAGAAATTCATACTCAAATACGAGAAAAGCATTTTTCTCATCGTTATGCTATCAGAGTTATATTTGACAAATATATTGATTTACTTTCACAAGTTGATGACATATTGATTAAAGAGCGTATTGCTGATCTTAAAGATGTTAGAAATAGGTTATTAAGAATAGCTGATGGTATTCCGGAATCCAATTTATCGTTATTGGACCAACCTTCTGTGATTATTGCGCAAGATTTATACCCATCAGATACTGCAACGCTTGATAGAATCAATGTACAAGCCATTATAACTGAAGTTGGAGGTGTAACATCTCACACAGCAATTATTGCTAAAAGCTACGAGATTCCAGCTATTTTAGGTGTTGATCATATTTTGAATGAAGTTAAGCAAAATGAATGGATGATTGTTGATGCAACCGCAGAAAATATCATAACGAACCCCGATTTGGATACGATTGAAGTTTATAAAAATAAGCAAAAAGATTATTTATTTAAGCAAGAAATTGTTAAACGTTATATCAACACAAAACCAATGACAAAGGATGGAACAATCATCGATTTATCTTTGAATATTGGCTCTGTCAGTCAAGAAATATTAGAAAACGAACAATTTGTGGATGGCATAGGATTATTTAGATCTGAGTTTTTATATATGGAAAACACACAAATGCCATCTGAAGATTTCCAGTTTGAAGTTTATAAAAAAATACTTGAAAAATTTAAACAGAAACCGGTTGTTTTGAGAACCTTAGATATTGGTGGAGATAAAGTGCTCAGCTATTTGGATATGCCTAAAGAAGATAACCCATTTTTAGGAAATCGAGCGATTCGTTTATCTTTTACACATCAAGAACTTTTTAAAATACAACTTAGGGCTGCACTTAGAGCGTCTATATATGGTAACTTGTGGTTGATGTTTCCGATGGTTGGCAGCATCGATGATATTTATCAAATTAAAGAAATTCTTGAATCAGTTAAAACGGATTTAATTAAAAACAAGATTGCATTTAACAAGGACTTTAAATTTGGTATTATGATTGAAATTCCATCCATTATTATGGTAGCTGATCATGTTGCAGAGATTGTTGATTTTGCTAGTATTGGAACAAATGACTTATGCCAATATTTAACTGCTGTGGATCGTATGAATCCATTGGTATCAAAATATTATCAAAGTTATGCACCTAGTATGTTTAGAATTATTAAAATGGCTGTTGATACGTTTAATAAAGCCGGAAAACCAATCTCAGTATGCGGTGAATCAGGTGGCGATTTGATTGCAGCACCAGTTCTCATTGGTTTGGGTATCAGGAAATTAAGTATGAATAATGCTTCAATTCCATATATTAAGCGCATGATCACAACGCACACGATAGATGAATTTGAGATGATTGCTTCTCATGTTATAACATTAAAAACAGAAAAAGAAGTGATTGATTATATCAATTCACATTTAGAATCCGAGGAATGATTTTGCTATACGCTATGGTTTGAAATTGATTAGGGATGTAGTGCTATGCACTGTATCCTTTTTTTATGATGCTAGGGGGTTATATCATAAAGATAATTGTGGTAAAATAAATCTATAAAGAAAGCGTTATCATTATCATATTTTTAAGCAATAAAAATTATAGTTTTTACTTGAGGTGAACCATGATTATTTTAGACGGTCAATCTTTATCTTTAGAAATGTTACATCAAGTAGCAAGAAATCACAAAAAGGTTTCGATTGCCAAATCAAGTCAAGAGCTAGTTCAAAAAGCTAGCCTTTTTGTCGAAAAAGTTGTTGAAGATGGCAGAGCAGTATATGGAATTAATACTGGTTTTGGACATTTAGCAAATATCATTATTGATAAGCATCAAGTGAAGAAGCTTCAAGCTAATTTATTGATGAGTCATGCATGTGGTGTTGGTGATCCTTTGCCTATCGACATCGTTCGTGCAATGATGGTTCTAAGAATTAATGCGTTAATAAAAGGATATAGTGGTATTCGTTTATGCACCATTGATAAATTGATGGAGATGTTAAATAAAAATGTGATTCCTGTTGTTTTTGAAAAAGGTAGTTTAGGTGCTAGTGGAGATTTAGCATTACTTTCACATATGAGTTTACCGATCATTGGCCTCGGCGAAGTCTATTATGAAGGCAATCGAATGGATACTTTATCAGCTTTTAAGAAAGCTGATATCAAACCTATTGATGAACTATTTGCAAAAGAAGGTTTAAGTCTGATCAATGGCACACAAGCAATGAGTGCGATTGGTGGATTGGTTTTGTATGATAGTATCAGATTACTTAAGTTTGCAAATTTATCATTATCTATGGCAATGGAAGCTTTAGGTGGAGTTATTAATGCCTTTGATCCAAGGATACAAGAAGTCAGAGGACAAAAAGGACAGATTAAAGCAGCTCAAGAAATGAGAGATAATTTAAACAACAGCAAGCATATTACCCATCAAAACGAGCTTCGTGTTCAAGATGCATATAGCTTAAGATGTGCACCACAAGTGCATGGTGCTGTTACTGATGCACTAGAACATATCTTAGATATTGTTGAAAGAGAAATGAATGCTGTAACAGATAATCCAATCCTTTTTGAAGATGAAGAACTGGCAATTAGCGCAGGTAATTTTCATGGAGAACCATTAGCTCTAGCATTCGATTATTTAGGTATTGCAGTAGCTGAACTTGCAGGTATTAGTGAAAGAAGAATAGAGCGGATGGTAAACCCTAACCTATCTAATGGTTTGCCTCCATTTCTAGCTAAACATTCAGGATTGAATTCCGGATTCATGATTGTTCAATATACTGCAGCATCTTTAGTAAGTGAAAACAAAGTACTTGCTCATCCTGCATCTGTAGACTCAATTCCATCGTCAGCAAATCAAGAAGATCATGTATCTATGGGATCCATTTCTGCAAGAAAAGCAAAGTCCATTTTAGAGAATTCTAGAAAGGTTATTGCCATGGAATTGCTGACAGCAGCTCAAGCAATTGATTTTAGAGAAAAGGCTCAATTAGGCGATAAAACGGATAAGGCATATACATATATTAGAAAACACATTCCAATGATCACGCATGATGAAGTCATGTATCCATACTTACATCAAATAGAACAGATGCTGATAGAACATGAATTTGAGAGTTATGTTTTTAAAGGGGAAGATGTCAATGAATAAACCATCTGAAATCGGATTAGATCTTCTATTTTCAAGTTTACCCGAAGATCCTATTTTCGATCCAAAGATCAGAAGAGCACCTAAAAGAGAATTAATTTTGAGTCCATCTGAAATTGAACTTTCAATTAAGAATGCTTTAAGATACATTCCTAAAGCTTGGCATGAAAAGATGGCTGTAGAGTTTGCAAATGAGTTATTCTCAAAAGGTAGAATTTATGGTTACCGCTTCAGACCTCGATTTAGAATTCATGGGAAACCAATTGAACAATATCAAGGGCAAACCATTGAAGGTAAAGCATTCCAAGTGATGATTGATAACAACCTTGATTTCGAGGTTGCTCTTTATCCATATGAACTTGTGACTTATGGTGAAACAGGTCAAGTTTTTCAAAACTGGATGCAATACCATCTCGTTAAAAAATATTTAGAAATCATGAATGATGAACAGACACTTGTTATCTTATCTGGCCATCCTCTAGGATTATTTAAATCAAGCAAACATTCACCAAGAGTTATCATTACCAATGGGTTGATGATAGGACAATATGATCATGCACTAGGTTTCCAAAGAGCTGCTGCACTTGGTGTTGCTAATTACGGACAGATGACTGCGGGTGGTTGGATGTATATTGGACCACAAGGTATTGTTCATGGAACTTATTCAACATTACTGAATGCTGGACGCATGAAATTAAATATTGATCCTAAGAGTAATCTTAAGGGCAAGTTATTTGTTTCCTCTGGTCTAGGTGGTATGAGTGGTGCTCAAGGTAAAGCGATTGAAATTGCCGGTGGTGTAGGTATTATTGCTGAAGTAGACCTTTCACGCATTGAAACAAGACTTAATCAAGGTTGGGTTTCCATGATTGCAAAAACACCTAAAGAAGCATTGGATGCTGCAAGTCTTTCAATTAAAAAAGGTGAAAATAAAGCAATCGCATTTCATGGAAATATTGTCGATCTTTTGGATTATGCAGTCAAACACAATAACCACATTGATCTATTAAGTGACCAGACCAGTTGTCATGCAGTTTATGATGGTGGATATTGTCCACAAGGCTTAACTTTTGAAGAAAGAACATATCAGTTAAAAGAAGATAAAGAATCATTTATTCAAATGGTTAACAAAAGTTTGAAGAAACATTACTTAGTTATCCAAGTGCTCGTAGACAAAGGTACTTATTTTTTCGATTATGGTAATAGTTTTTTAAAAGCAGTCTACGATTCAGGTATTACTGAGATTTGTAAGAATAAAGAAAATGACCTAGATGGTTTTATTTATCCATCTTATGTTGAAGATATTATGGGGCCGATCTTATTTGATTATGGCTATGGTCCATTTAGATGGGTTTGCCTATCAGGAAATCCCATAGATTTAGAAAAGACTGATTTAGCGGCTATGGAAGCAATCGATTATGAAAGAAGATTCCAAGATTTAGACAATTATCAATGGATTAGAGATGCAAAGAAAAACAAACTTGTTGTTGGGACTCAAGCAAGAATTCTTTATCAAGATGCATACGGTAGATTGAAGATTGCACTTAAGTTTAATGAAATGGTCAGAAATAAAGAAGTTGGACCAATCATGCTCGGTAGAGACCATCATGATACTGGAGGGACTGATAGTCCATTTAGAGAAACATCGAACATCAAAGATGGGTCTAATGTCATGGCCGATATGGCTACCCAAGTTGCTTTAGGTAATGCCTCAAGAGGTATGAGCTTAGTCGCATTGCATAATGGTGGTGGTGTTGGTATTGGTAAAGTCATCAATGGTGGTTATGGTATGGTTTTAGATGGTTCAACTCGTACAGACGAGATTTTACAATCAGCCATGTTATATGATGTGATGGCAGGTGTATCTAGAAGATCTTGGGCAAGAAATGAACACGCCATTGAAGTTGCAAAACAATATAATGATATGGATAACAATTCAATGATAACAATCCCTAGTGTTGCCGATGATCAAATGATTAAAGATGCAATCAAAAAAGTCAACAAAGGAGAATAGATGATGAATCAGATTGTACAATGCGTACCTAATATCTCTGAAGGAAGAGATTTAAAAAAAATAGAATATATTACAGAGCCTCTAAAAAACCAGGATAGATTTAAATGCATTAGTGTGGAACCAGATAAGGACTATCATAGAAGCGTCATCACATTAATCGGTGATCCACAAGCTATGCTTGTTCCTTTATTAGAGTTTTTTAGACGTACACTTGAAAGTATAGATATGAATAACCATAAAGGTGAGCATGCTAGAATGGGTGCTGTTGATGTTGTTCCATTTATTCCTATATCTAATGTTACGATTGAAGCATGTGTTGATTATGCCAAGCAATTGGGACAATTAGTGTCTTCATCTTTAAACATCCCAATCTTTTTATATGCTAAAGCTGCGCAAATGCCGTCTCGCATCAATTTACCAGAAATTAGAAAAGGTGAATTTGAAGGCATGGGTGATAAAATTAAAGATCCCGATTGGAAGCCAGATTTTGGGCCTCAAGAAATGCATAAGACATTTGGTGTCACTGCTATTGGTGCAAGAATCCCACTGATTGCATATAATATTGATTTAAATACGACTGATGAAAAAGTTGCGAATTCAATCGCAAAAGCGATTAGACAATCGAATGGTGGATTTCAATACATCCAAGCGGGTCCAGTCTTTTTAGACCAAAGAAATCATGTTCAAGTCACGATGAACATCTTAGATTTTAAGAAAAATCCAATCTATAGAATATTTGAAACAGTTCGAATGGAAGCTAAAAGATACCAAGTAGAAGTCACAGGTTCAGAAATTGTTGGATTATTACCTAAAGATGCTTTACTTGATTCTGTTAAATACTATTTAAATGTTGAAGAAATACCATACGATAAAAAAATGAGTATGTCACAGATTACTCAACTCGCTGTTAAATATCTAAAATTAAGAGATTTTGATGAATTAAAAATGATTGAAGCAAATCTATAAGGAGGACTTATGAGCGCTGATTTAATTATCTATAACATTGGTGTGCTTTATACACCCTATTTAAAGCCACCAGTCAGAGGACATGATATGTCCAAAATTAAAAAAATAAATAATGCGTTCATCGCAATTAAAGATGGTCTGATCCTTGATTTTGGCGATCATGATTATGTTCATTATATTTCTAGCTCAACCATCGTTTTTGATGCTAAAAAACAAATTGCTTTACCAGGGCTTATAGATTCGCATACCCATTTGGTACATGCTGGAACACGCGAAGAAGAATATGCAAAGCTTAGAGCCGGAATACCCTATCTTGATATCTTAAAAGCAGGTGGAGGTATTTTAGGAACTGTTGAAAAGACAAGAAATGCTTCATTTGATGACTTGTATCATCATGCTTTTGGATCGTTATCTGAAATGATGCTTTATGGTGTTACATCAGTTGAGGCTAAAAGTGGTTACGGATTAAATTTAGAAACAGAAATCAAACAACTAAAAGTTGCACAAAAGATTCAGGATTTTCATCCTGTGAGGTTGATTTCTACATATATGGGTGCACATGCAGTTCCTAAAGAATATTTAGGTCATACAAAAGGATATATCGAACAATTGATTGAAGATATGAAAGTCATCAAAAATGAAAATCTAGCAGAAGCTGTTGACGTCTTTTGTGAAACAGGTGTCTTCTCAGTAGAAGAAACAAAAACAATTCTTAGCTCAGCTAAAGCACTTGGTTTTTCAATTAAACTTCACGCTGATGAAATTGATTCTTTAGGTGGTGCAGGATTAGGTGTAGATTTAGGTGCAACAAGTGTTGATCACTTAATGGCTATTCGTGATGAGGATATTGTAAAGCTTTCTAAATCAAATACGGTAGCAAATTTATTACCAGGTACTTCATTTTACTTAAATAAAGGATATGCACCTGCTAGGAAAATGATAGATTCGAATGTGATTGTTTCAGTATCAGGAGATTATAATCCTGGGAGTTGTCCAACAGAGAACTTTCAATTCATCATGCATCTTGCATCAAATCAACTGAAAATGAGTCCAGAAGAAATCTTAAACGCAGTAACAATCAATCCAGCATATCATTTAGGAATCAGTGATCAAGTAGGCTCAATTGAAATAGGAAAAGAAGCGGATATTGTATTAATGGATGCACCAAACTTAAGCTATTTGTTGTATCATTTTGGTATCAATCATACGAAACATGTCTTCATTAAGGGAAAATTAGTCGTCTTAAATAGACAGATTGTGAGGGAATCATGAAATTAGTTAAATTAACAGTAGAAGAATTTATTAATGAAATCGACTCAAAGTCACCTGCACCTGGTGGTGGATCTGTTTCTGCATTATCATCAACACTAGGAGTATCGCTAGCAAGAATGGTAGGGCATCTTACAGTTGGTAAGAAAAAGTATTTAGCATTGTCTCCAGAAATACAAATGGAATTTTTAGATGTGCAAAAAGAATTGATTACAATTAAAGATGAACTTATCGCGCTTATTGATAAAGATACTGATGCTTTTAATTTGATTATGAAAGCATATCAAATGCCAAAAGAAACAGAACAACAAATCAAACAACGCAATGAAAAAATACAAGAAGGAACAAACGAAGCCATCTTAACACCGATATTAGTTTCAAGCTTATCTATTAGTGCCTTACATCAGTTTCCTTTTCTAATTCAATATGGCAATAAGCAGACGATATCTGATTTAGGTGTGGCAATTATGTCACTTGCAGTTGGTGTTGAAGGCGCATGCATGAATGTTTTGATTAACTTAACAAGCTTAGATGATAAAATTGCTGCAAACCAGTATAAAACACAAGTGAACAGTATGTTAAAAACTGCACATGAATTACGCGATCAACTCTTAAAATCTATCTATCAAATTTTGAATAAAGATTAAGAAATCATAATATCTTCCTTTTTTAAAAATTCTATTGATTATCTTATCTTCATGCTTTATAATGAAAGTAACTAAATTGACCAGTCGGTGTTGAAACAAACATAACAGGGAATCAAGTTAAATTCTTGAACTGTCCCAGCAACCGTGAAACGGACGAAATGCAAAAAACCACTGCTTATGAGCGGGAAGGTGCATAGTAGGATGAAGTTAAGTCGGGAGACCTACCGAAATGTCAACTTATAGTCATCTTCTGGGGCTGAGAAGGACAATGCTTTTTTGTCTATTTCCATACCCCAAAAGGTATGGATTTTTAATTCTACAAGGAGAGTTTAACATGAAAAAAATTTGGTTTGCAGTAACAGTTTTATTTGTATCTTTGATGCTTGCTGGATGTCAAGAATCTGATACAAAGTCATTTAAAGTAGAAGTTGTAAGTATCAATGGATCAATCTTATTGAGTGAAGACATCATCTTTAATGAAGATGATGTATCAGATGTAGTTGAATTAATTGATCAAGCATTAGATCTTGATTATTCAACTTCTGACTATGGGACATTTGTTAATGGAATAGGCGAATTTTATCCAACAGAGCATGAGGCAACTTACAATTATTATTTTGCGCTATATATCAATGATGAAATGTCAACGACTGGAATCGACAATATCGTATTAACTGATGGTATGAAAATCTCTTTTGTTGAAACGACAATGCTTGATCAGATTGATTTGAAAGTTGATCAAATCATTCAATTATTTCTTACGAATTATTATGATACATATATCAATGATCAACAGTTTGAGCACTTTGTTTTAGCATCTGTCAAACAGTTGAACTTGCATGGATATGAATCACCCATACTGACTCAATCTTCTATTGATTTTCCAGTTGAAAATTTATTGAGAGAAAATGCTGCAAATTCATTTAAAACAGCTATTTTCGAAAGTGCATTCAACCTAGATTTGACAACTACCCAAAGCGCTTTATCAGGCTTTGAAGTCATGGGGACATATGATGGTATGGCATTGTTAAACGCCTTGTTGTTGGTTGATGGTTCACAAACCCAAAAGGATTCCGTTTTAAGTGCACTTTTAACATTTGCTGAAGGACAATCTTACTTAGATGCTGATTATGCAGGTATGATGTTACTAGCTTTATCACCTTACAAAGATGATTCATCGACTCAAAATGCAATTGAGTTTATGACCGAATACATTCAAAGTGAACTGACCGTTGATGGTGTTAATGCTTATGGATCTGCAAATGCTTCATCAACTGCTTCTGTCATTATCGGACTTGTTGCCCAAGGGATTAATCCAAGAAGTGAAGCCTATGCAATTGAAGGTATAGATTTAATTGAAGCGTTATTAGCATTTGAAATCAATGGTGCATTTCAATGGCAATTGAGTGATGAACAAGCTGACATGATGTTTTCAACACCTCAAGCATTTTCTGCACTTGTAGCATATAAGATATACCGTGATGTTCGGGGAAACCCTGCATTTAATTTGTTTGATTTTTAATTAAAATTTAGGAGAAAAAGATGAAAACTACTGTACTAAAAATAGTTGCGAGTATCATTGTCGTTTTGACAGCGGCTATTTTAGTGCACTTTTTAACTACCAATAATCAAGCACTAGATGATGGCAGTATCAGAATCATCATTGTTGATGAAGATGGACAAACAGTTTTTGATGATGATGTTATTTTTATGAAAGATGATACTTTTTATGATGTTTTACAAAGAGAATTTGATCTCACATGTGCATCGTCAACCTACCAATCTGATCCAACTTGTTCATATATATTTCAGAGTTTTGGATATGAAGGAAGAATCCTTTTAGGTATTTCAAATGATGATTTTAGCATCCAAACAGATTGGGCAGATAGTTTCATTGCTATTGAAATATATGATGGCACAGATTATTATTTAGCAACTCAAGGTGTAAGCAATATTGAATTTTTAGAAAATGATCAAATTCGAATTTCATTTCGTGCTGTGACGGAGGGGTTATCATGAGCCAAAAACATCAAGCCATTAAAGATTCAGCATTGATTGCTATATTTGCTTCCATATTATTCGTTCAACAAGTCGCTCTTTCATTCTTACCCAATATCCAGTTTACAGCTTTACTGATTGTTTTATATAGTAGAGTTCTAGGATTTAAGAAGACATCACTAATCGTTATTATTCATGTGTTTGCCATTAATATTTTGTCCCCTTTCGGCCCAGTAATTCCGATGCAAATACCAGCCATGGTTCTTGGTTGGTTACTCATACCAATCTTGCTGCATACGATATTTAAGAAAGCCGAATCAGCTTGGTCTTTAGCAATTATTGGATTTCTATTTGGTTTTATTTATGGCTGGTTATTTATCCCAGTATCTATTTGGATCTTAGATGTACCATTTTT
This sequence comes from Bacillota bacterium, assembly GCA_018817915.1. Taxonomy (GTDB): domain Bacteria; phylum Bacillota_I; class Bacilli_A; order Acholeplasmatales; family Acholeplasmataceae; genus Peloplasma. Next base: position 20,394 of record JAHISX010000040.1, on the reverse strand, counting down.
AACCTATTTATATGCGGATATATTATTTGAAATTATCATGGCAGTTAGCAACTTTTTAACCATTTTATGGTTATATGAGCCACTTAAAAAATTATTAATCGAACAAAAAAATAGATACTATATGATTGGTGTTGAACCATCAAGCGAACTTAAATAAGACGAAATTATAATAACCATAAACAAACGACACTTTAAATAAAGTGTTGTTTATTTTTATATTTAATGCTATTATATTAGTACAGCTATCATAGAAAAAATGCTATTTTATTTGAATAATTTTAGGTAGACATATAAGTGGGTATTCATACGAAACCCGTTTTTATATAGAGTTTGAGGTGTTCCATATGGCAGAGGGAATCATCTTAGCAGCTGGATACTCCAGTCGAGCCAAAACCAATAAGATGCTTTTAACATTTAAAAACAAATCTTTAATTTGTCACGCAATCGATGGTATGATGCCTTATGTCAGCCATATTTTTGTCATTACAGGTCATTATCATCAAGAAATTGAAGAGGCTATGAAGGGTTTGAATGATGTAACATGCATTGAAAATAAAGATTATCATCAAGGCATGTTTAGCTCAATTCAAAAAGGTGTCTTTTCAGTTAGTGATGATTTTTTTGTTCTACCTGGTGATTGCCCATTTGTTCACTCATCAACTTATGAATATCTTTTACAAGGTGAAAAAGAAATGAGGGTACCTAGCTATCTAGGTAGGAATGGCCATCCACTATTTATTCAAAAACATTTGATTAAACCGATTCTAGAGGAACCCGTTTCATCAAATCTTAAGGTCTTCAGAAATAGACATGATCTTGAAATTATAGAAACAAATGATCCCAATGTTTTAACTGATATTGATACAATTGAAGATTACATGAAACTAGATAAAGTTACGAGAAAGGAAGAAAAAGATGGAGATTAAGAACTATCATAAAGCAAGATCAATTGATGAGGCATATCAATTACTCTCTTCAAATCCAAAGAATTCAGTCATTGGTGGTGGTGCATGGATGAAGAAATCTTCACCAACCATTGAAACACTCATCGATTTGAAAGATTTAAAGCTCGATCAAATCATTGAAACAGAATCTTTAATTGAAATTGGAGCAATGGTTACTTTACATCAACTTGAAACCGATCAAAGCATCATTAAATTAGGAGATGGATTTGTTAGTCAAAGTCTAAGTGAAGTTCTAGGTGTAGGTTTTAGAAATATAGCAACTATTGGTGGATCCATTGTTGGACGATATGCATTCTCTGATATTATTCCAACGCTTTTGACTTTGCCTGTTCACTTAGTTTTTTATCCAGCTAAAGAAATGACTTTGGAAGCATTTTTAAATGCAAAGGGTAAAGTTGATGATATTTTGACACATATTGTCATCAAAAAAATTAAAGGTCAAGGATTCTTTAAAAAAGTTGCTCAATCACCATTAGAATTTGCAATACTTAATGTTGCTATATTTAAGGATGATCAAGCTTATAAAATTGCGATTGGGTCAAGACCTAGTGGTGCTATTTTAGCTGAGGAAGCTATGGCATACTTAAATAAACAGAAAGTTGTCAATGATGAAGTCGTTGAACAAACAGCAAACATCGTTTTAGAGACCATTAAGTTTGGTTCAAATAGAGTTGCAAGTGAAGATTATCGCAAAGCATTAGCAAAAGCATATGTTAAACGTGGCATCAAGGAGGTAACATTCAAATGAAAGTAGCATTTATTTTAAATGGAAGAAATAGAGAGTTTGAAGTTTCACCCGAAGAGTATTTACTAGAAACACTTAGAAGTCACCATATCACGAGTGTAAAAAATGGTTGTAATGAATCAACTTGTGGTGTCTGCACTGTTTTACTAGATGGTAAACCCGTGCTTTCTTGTTCAGTACTTACAGCTAGAATCGAAGGACAAGAGGTTACAACAGTTGAAGGCATCCAAAAAGAAGTGGAACATATTAGTGATTATTTTGGTGATGAAGGCGCAGACCAATGTGGATTTTGTAACTCTGGTTTAGCCTTAACTATTCATGCACTCAAAAAAGAGATCAAAGATCCATCAGAAGAAGATATAAAAAATTACATTGTTGGCAATCTATGTAGATGCTCAGGGTACCAATCACAACTGAAAGCCATCAAGCGTTATTTGGAGGACCACAAATGAGAATAGTCAAACATAAGACACCATCTATAGATGGTAAAGGGATTATGATGGGACGCCCTGCTTATTCAGATGATTTAGCAGATCCCAATGCACTCATTATCAAAATACTTAGAAGTCCTCATGCGTTTGCGAAAATTAAATCGATTGATACAACTCAAGCAAAAGAACTTAATGGTGTTGAAATTGTATTAACTTATCAAGATGTACCTAAAAGATCATTTACACGTGCTGGTCAAGGTTATCCTGAACCATCACCTCACGATAAATTTGTTCTTGACGAATATGTCAGATATGTTGGTGATGAAGTTGCCTGTGTTGCTGCGATATCTGAAAAGATTGCAGTTCAAGCACTAAACTTAATCAAAGTAGAATATGAAGTGTTAGAACCTGTACTCGATTTCGAAAAAGCTTATGAAAATCAATCTGTGATCCATCCGGAAGAAGGCATTTTGGAAATGTTTCCGATTGGATTCTTACCTAAGAAGAATGTTGCTGCATCATATGAAATGAATGTTGGCAATGTTGATGATGTTTTAAAGTCATGTGATGTTGTTATTGAAGAATCCTTTTATACTCAAGCTCAAGCACATGCCATGATGGAACCTCATACTGTCAATGCGAGAATTGACTTTCAAAACAGATTGGTGCTTTATACATCAACTCAAACACCATTTCATGTGAGACGTATCTTATCACAAACCTTAGATGTTCCTCTATCTCGAATTAGAGTGATCAAACCAAGAGTTGGTGGAGGATTTGGAGGTAAACAAGCACTTCATGGTGAAATGTTTGCTGCTTTAGTCACATTAAAAACTGGTAAACCCTCAAAGATTAATTATACAAGAAGCGAAGTTTTTGAATCATCATATACAAGGCATCCAATGCGTATTGATGTCAAGCTAGGTGCAGATAAAGATGGCACTCTTAAAGCTATTGATTGCTACATCTTATCAGACACAGGTGCTTATGGAGAACATGCATTAACTGTTTTCATGGTTGCCGGATCTAAAGTCTTGCCACTATACAACAAGGTAGATGCTGTGCGTTTTGCAGGCCAAGTGGTTTATACAAATCATGTATCAGCTGGAGCTTTTAGAGGGTATGGAGCAATTCAGGGTAATTTTGCTATCGAATCCGCAGTTGATATGCTATGTGCAAAATTAGATATGGATCCTATCTTATTTAGACAAAAAAACATGATTCTTGAAGGTGAAACCTCACCAATCTTTGCGATTATGGGTGAAGGTACCGAAGGTACAGCAATGAATATGGAGTCATGCAAATTAGATTTTTGTGTGAAAAGAGGTTTAGAATTATCTCATTGGAAGGATATTTATCCAAGAAAAGAGATAAAAGATAGTAAAGTTAAAGCAGTTGGCATGGCGATTGCCATGCAAGGTAGTGGGATTCCATATATTGATATGGGAGCAGCAACAATTAAGCTCAATGATGATGGATTCTATAATTTAATGGTTGGAGCAACCGATATTGGACAAGGTAGTGATACCATTTTGGCTCAAATAGCTGCTGAAGAATTAATGACAACAGTTGATAAAGTCATCGTCTACTCATCTGATTCTGATTTAACACCATTTGATACTGGAGCATATGCATCAAGCACAACCTATGTTTCTGGTAATGCAGTTTTAAATGCAGCAAAAATCATGAAAAATATGTTGCTTGAGGAAGCGGCTAATGCACTTAAGGTTGAACTCAAATATGTTGAGTTTGATGGATTTACATTTAAGGCTAAAGATCAAGAAATTTCATTTAGAGACTTAGCAAATAGACTTTACTACAATGAAGATCAAAAACAATTGACTGCAACAGGTAGTTATGTAGGAACAAAATCACCACCACCTTTTATGGCTGGATTTATCACAATTGAATTGGATAAAGAAACTGGCGAATATGATATTTTGGATTATGTCAGTGTCGTTGATTGTGGAACACCAATCAATCCTAAACTAGCTCAAGGCCAAGTTGAAGGTGGTATTGTTCAAGGTATTGGTATGGCAGCATACGAAGATGTTCAATATAGCAGCAAAGGAAGCCTTTTATCGAATGGATTCTTGAATTACCATATACCAACAACAAAAAATATTCATAAATTAACAACTGAATTTGCAGAAAGTTATGAAGAATCAGGTCCATTTGGGGCGAAATCAGTAGGTGAAATAGGTATTGATACACCACCTGCAGCATTAGCAAATGCAGTTTATAATGCAACAGGTGTAAGAATTAAAACCTTACCAATCACACCACAAAAAATATATGAAGGCATTCAAAAATTAAAACAAAAGGAGATTTCAAATGAAGCAAAGTAGAAGTTTATGGGTTTATGTTTTATTCTTTGGCGCTGTATGGGGCATACTAGAAGCAACTTTAGGATATGTTTTACAATTTTTACCTCCATTAGTATCTGGTAGTATCATGTTTCCTATTGCGGCAACTTTAATGATTATTACTTATCAAAATACAAAATCAAAATCAGCAATGATTTACGTTGCTGCTATTGCAGCAACCATTAAAGCAATTAACTTTTTCTTACCAGGACTTCCTCCAATTAAAACATACAATCCAATGATTGCGATTATGTTGCAATCCTTAGTGATGGTTGTATTCATTCCTTTAATTGAAAAGAAACCTGTAGCAGCTAAAATCGCTGGACTAGCACTTGTAGGATTTTCATGGCGCTTTCTCTTCTTGGCAAATATAGCAATAAATCATGCACTTACAGGATTTCCTTTCCCACAACTTGTAAGCACATCAGCAATGCTAGAACTTGTTGTTTATCTAGGTTTAATGGAAGCTTTAATATTAGGTATTATATATGGCGTTCGTTGGGCTTTCGTCCAAAAAGTCAAATTTACATTTAAACCTAATTTAGCAGTTTCTCTAGCAACATTTGTTCTTGCTATACTCCTTACTGTTTATTTGTAATATATCCTTGCACCTTAGAAGAAAAGAGATGATTGTATGATTGATTTATACACAAAAGTTGTTCATTATCAATCCATGGGATTAGACATGGTGATGATTACAGCTGTTGGAAAAGACGGAGAAGGACCCGTCGAAGTAGGTAAAAAATTGCTGGTTATCGAAACTGGTGAGTTTTTTGGTACGGTTGGCGGAGGTGCTTTAGAGTACTATGCCATTGAAAAAGCAAAACAACTTTTGAAGAGTCGCACACATTTGACTGAAAAATATTTACTTGATAAAGGTAAAGTTACACCGGAAGCTAAAACACTACCTATGGTATGTGGTGGGACAGTCACTTTATTCTATGAATTTTTAGGTGTTAAGAATTACGTATATATATTTGGTGGTGGCCATGTTGGCCAAGCCTTAGTGAAAGTCTTAAAGCCACTCAATTTTCATTTAACAGTCATTGATGAAAGAAAAGATATTGTTGATGCATTTGAAGGTGGCGATGTAGTCGTTCATCAGCATTTTGCACCATATATTGAAGAAAAAGGCATTAAAGATCATAGTTTTGTTGTCGTTTGCACACCTTCTCATGCTTATGACTATCATGTCATTAATAAAATTATTGAATTGAAACTTAAACCTAAATATATTGGTATGTTATGTTCGGTTGAAAAATTGAAAGATTATTTAAAAGAGACTTATAAGAGATTTGGAAATGATATTGATTTGAGTTATTTCTATTCTCCAATAGGATTAGATCTTGGGGGTGGAGCTCCTGAAGATATTGCAATTTCAATTGCTGCAGAAATTTTGACTCTACATTTTAATAAATCAGGTCAAAGACATATGAGGGAGACAATAGATGATAACCATCGTTACTGGGAAAATAAATGAAGGTAAAACAACAAAATTAAAGGCACTTTATCACGAGCATAAAATAGGTGATGGATTTGCTTCTATTAAAAAAATGGATGGAAGTAACGTCCATAGCTTTACTGCGATTAGACTTGCTACACAAGAACAAAAATTATTGTTGCTTCACGAAAACTACTTTTCCGAAAGCTTTATAATCGCAGGTAAAGTAGGACCATACTTCATCAATCTCTTCACGCTAAGCTGGGTTGAGAAATCAATAGAAAGAATAATTGAAGAAAAGATTGAACCTATCTATTTGGATGAAATCGGTGTGTTTGAATTAAGAGGTTACGGTTATGATCAAATATTTAGAAAAATGATTGATTCTAAATTAGATTTAGTCATCACAACAAGAATTGACCATTTAGATGAAGTTATTAAGCATTATGAGTTAAAGGATGTCAAGGTTATAAACGTTTAATCCAAGGAGGTCTATATGTACGATAAAGCATTGATTCATGGCAAAGTATTCGTTAATCAAACATGGAAAGAAACAAATCTTTACATTACAAATGAAAAGATTGCTGCAATCAGCGATGAACTTTTGCCTGCAACGCTTACCATTGACCTAAAAGGATTAGAAGTTTTACCTGGTATCATCGATCCACATGTTCATTTTGAATTAGATTTAGGATTTATCAAATCAGTGGACGACTTTTATTCTGGAAGTGTTGCTGCACTTTATGGTGGCATAACTTCATATGTAGATTTTTTGGAACCAGTTGATTGCGTTGAAGATTTGGAAAAAGCATTTAATCATCGGATGTCATTAGCAAAAAAGAGTGTTATTGATTATCATTTTCATGCTTGTATTAAAAATCCTAAAGGTGATTTAGAAGCATTTGTGAAAAAGATGAAAGCTTTAGGCATGAATACATTAAAGCTTTTTACAACCTATTCAGATTCTAATAGAAGAACATATGATCCTGAGATTATTCAATTATTAGAGCTATCTAAAAAATATCACTTTTTGCTTATGGCACATATTGAAAATGACGATTTAATCGTTTTAAATCCTAAGTTTACATATAGAGATTTATTAACAAGTAGACCAACAGTTAGTGAAATGAGTGAGGCTTTGAAGCTTGCTGAGTTTACAAGACAAACGGGTGGTTGGATGTATATGGTTCATTTAAGTAGTGGAGAAACATTAGAAAAATTAATTCAAAACTATCCTGATATGATAAATACTCATTTCTTTGTTGAAAGCTGTCCTCAATATTTTACATTTACAACGGATGTTTTAAAACAAGACGATGGATATCTCTATACATTCGCACCTCCTTTAAGAACATCACATGAAAAGGATATGATGTTTACATATCAAGAAGCTGTTTATACGATAGGTACTGACCATTGTGCCTTCATGAGAGCTGATAAAGAGCAAAAGACTCTTAAAGAAACACCACTTGGTATTGGTGGCATTGAACATGCACTAGGTATCATGAGATATCACTTAGGTGATGAAGCAATTCCTAAAATGACAAGTAGAGTTGCATATACTCAAGGCTTACAATCAAAAGGAGAAATCAAAGAAGGTTATGATGCTGATTTGGTTGTTTTCCAACCTGATTTGAGCACAAGCGTTCATGGTAATCATGGATCATGCGATTATTCTGTTTATGAAAATTTGCCAACATCTGGCAAGGTTATTTCAACAATGGTTAGAGGAAATTTTGTTCTACAAGATGGCAAATTGATTGAGGGACTTGGCAAGTGGATCAAAGGAGGCGATTTCAAATGATCAAAGCAATCATCCATGCACGCATTTATGATTTTGAATCATACATTGAACAAGGCTTTGTAATCTTTGATGAAAAGATTATTGAAATTGGCCCAATGAAGCAATTTAAGGATCAAGGTTATGAAATTATTGACGGAGCTAATCATTTAGTTTTGCCTGGGCTTATAACAGGGCACACCCACATTTATTCAACATTTGCCCGTGGCATGTCTGTACCATTTCATCCTGAAAACTTTCAGGACATCTTGGACCAATTATGGTGGAAACTTGATAGAAATATCAATTTAGAAACAACCTATTATAGTGGATTAGTTAGTGCTGTTGACCATGTTAAAAACGGAGTCACAACAATGATTGACCATCACGCAAGTGGCATAGATATCACAGGTACACTTGAGGCATTAAAAAAAGCTGTTTGTGATGATGTACATTTAAGAGGGATTTTTGCATTTGAAACAAGCGATCGTTTTGATGTTGAAAAAGCGATTGAAGAAAACGTAGCCTTCCATAAGGATTATCGTTCACCCTTCACAGCAGGATTATTTGGTTTACATGCATCGATGAGCTTATCAGAACAAACATTAAAGAAAGTAAAAAATTCTTTAGGAGATATGCCAATCCATATTCACGTTGCCGAAAGTGTTATGGACGAAAAAGATTCTCAGGAAAAATATAAAGAGCGCATATTAAACAGGTTAAACCGTCACGGTTTACTTAATAAACATAGCATCATCGCTCATGCCATTTATGTCGATGACGATGAATTGAAGATCATTAAGGACAAAGACTGTGTAATAGCAGTCAATTTCTCATCGAATATGAACAATAGTGTTGGTGTACCCCCACTCAAGAGATTTAGAGAACATGGTATTCCAGTAATCGTAGGAAATGATGGTATCTCATCAGCGATCACAACTGAATATTTGAGTCTTTATTACGCAACTCACTTACTTGATCAAACACCTAACCTATTTGGATTAGGCGAATTGAAAAAAATGATTGAAGATACATATCTATATACAAACCAAATTTTAGGTACCCATTTAGGTAAGATTCAAAAAGGTTATGAAGCAGATTTATTAATGGTTCCTTATATACCACCAACGCCAATCAATCAAGACAATGCTTTAGGCCACTTATTCTTCGGATTATTTCACAGCTTTAAACCAAAACATGTTTATATTGCTGGGAAACAAATAGTAACTAATTATGAAGTAAGTGATCCACTGATTTCTAAATATCAAGAAGCAAGTCAGTATGCTCAAAAGCTTTGGGAAAGAATCAATAACGAGGTGAAGTCATGAATTTAAAAACAACGTTTGATGGATTAGTCTTAGAAAATCCACTGATGCCAGCTTCTGGACCACTTGTAGGTGATACAGAAAAACTATTATTTATGAAAAATGCTGGATGTGGTGCTGTTGTAACCAAAACAATTTCAACGAAAGAACCTCATATACCAAAACCATGTATCTATGGTGATAAACAGTATGTGATGAATAGTGAGCTTTGGAGTGAACACTCTATAGAAAAGTGGATTGAAGAATTTTTGCCTGAGTATCAGAAAGAAAAAGATAGACCACTCATCATCAGCGTTGGATATTCTAAGGACGATATGGAAATCTTAATTCCGTTACTTGATCCTTTTGCTGATGCCTTTGAAGTATCAACACATTATGTTGGTACAGATCTATCAGTGATTGCTGAAACAGTAAAAATGATTAGAAGTCATACGAAGAAGCCTTTTTATATGAAAATTAGTCCACATATTCCTAATCCAGCAGAATTTGCTAGAATGATTAAAGAAAATGGAGCAAATGGTATTGTCGCGATTAACTCCTTAGGACCAACGATGAAAATTGATATTGAAACAAGATCAATTCTTTATGGCAATGAATCAGGATTCGTATGGACAAGTGGTCCAGTCATCAAAAATCTTGCACTAGCAACTGTTTATGCAATTAAGAAAGCTGAGCCTACCTTAACTGTCATAGGTGTTGGTGGTATTCAATCAGCAGATGATGTTATTGAATTCTTACTCGCTGGTGCTTCTGGGGTTCAAATGCTTTCTGGGGCACTTATTAAAGGAAAACAATTATATGCGAAGATTATTAGTGATCTTCCAAAACGTTTAGAAGCATATGGCTTTGCAAGTATAGAAGAAGTGATAAACACATCGCTATCCAACAATGTTAAATATAAAGCAAATGTGCCATCACTTATTGAAGATAAATGTATTAAATGTAACATCTGTGTTCATGTTTGCCCATATTTCGCAATAACTATGGAAGATAAGATTTCATTCGATCCAAATAAATGTTTTGAATGTGGCCTATGTGTGACTAAGTGTCCAACGGATGCAATAACAATGGCATAAAGGAGTGATGATGTGAAGGATATCAGTCAATCGATACAAAAAGAAGATCACATTGAAAAGGTTTCAGGAAAATCACTCTATGTAAGTGATATTAAGATGGATCATATCTTATATGCAAAAACAGTGAGATCCATTCATCCTAAAGCTAAAATACTAAATATTGAAATCCCTGATTTACCCAAGGATTATTTTATCGTTGATTATCGCGATATACCGGGAAAAAATCATGTCAATATGATTTTTGAAGATTGGCCAGTATTTGCTGAAAAACAAGTGAATTACATTGGTGACCCCATCATGCTTGTTGTAGGTAAGAATAAACAAACGATTAATGATCTGATTGGTCAAATCAAAATAGAGTATCAAGTCTTAAAACCGAAATTTGAATATAAGACAAGTGTCATTCATAAGAGCTTCAAAAAAGGAAATATCAAAAAGGCTTTTACTAAGCCATTTAAGACGATATCTTATACTTATGAAACAGGTTACCAGGAACAAGCATATATCGAACCACAAGGCTTTATTGCATATCCCGAAGAGGATGGGAAGATTACGTTGATTGGTTCGATCCAATGCCCTTATTATGTTAAGAATGCTGTTCTTAAAACCATGGGGTTTGCTGATGATAAAGTTAGAGTCATCCAACCTTCAGTTGGTGGAGCATTTGGTGGTAAAGAAGAATTCCCATCAGTTATGGCTTGTCAACTTGCTGTTGCTGTTCATAAGATTGGTAGACCAATTAAGATGATTTATGAACGTGAAGAAGATATGTCGGTGACAACAAAACGTCACCCTTCAAAGATTCAATTAACAGCTGCTATCGATAAAGAATATCGTATTCAAGGATTAAAAGCACATGTTGCTTTAGATAGTGGTGCATATATTGGTTTAAGTGGTGTTGTCCTTGCAAGAGCAATGATTGCATCTACTTCGTCCTATACGATTGATAACCTAGATATTTCAGGTGATGTTTATGAGACCAATACTGTACCCAATGGTGCATTTAGAGGTTTTGGGGCACCTCAAATGATTTTTGCAGTTGAGATGTTTATTCATCATATTGCAAAAGAACTCAATATCGATCCTCTCATTTTAAGATTGATGCACCTTGCAAAACAAAATGATTTAACGTCAACTAGTGGTGTTTTTAGAGATCCAATTATTATGAAGAAAATGATTGATAAAGCAATGGAAATTTCTGATTATGAGCAAAAAGTTAAGATATATCAAGATCCTTCTGTCTTTAAAGGCATCGGGATGAGTTGGTTTTTACATGGATGTGGATTTACCGGAAGCGGTGAAAGTACACATATTAATGCCAAAGTTAAACTTAGAAAAGATGCAAACGATCAAGTTTTCTTATTGGTTGCTGCTGTAGATATGGGCCAAGGTGCGAAGACAGCTTTAAAGAAGATTGTTGTTCAAACATTAGGTATTCCTTCTCAACAAGTATCATTTGATAATCCCGATACAGACTATGTCTTAGATTCGGGTCCTACAGTCGCATCTAGAACAACGATGATTGTTGGTGGATTATTAGCAAGAGCTGCATTGAAACTGAAAGAAACATGGATTGATCATCAAGAAATGGAAATATTAGAACAATATCAACAACCAGAATATATCAAGTGGGATGAAGATACGATGGTTGGCGATGCTTATCCTGCATATTCTTGGGGTGTCAATGTTGTTGAAGTTGAAGTCTCTAAAGTGACATATCAAACCAAGGTCAAAGGTATATGGAGTGTTTATGATGTTGGTAAGTCGATCGATGATCGCCTTGTATTAGGTCAAGCGGATGGTGGTATTGCACAAGGTGTAGCCTATGGCTATTTAGAAGTTATGAAGCATGAACAAGGTAAATTGAGACAGAAAACAATGACTGATTACATCATACCAACAGCAGTTGATATGGCAAAAACAGAAACTGTCATCATGGAAAACCCATATATTTTAGGTCCTTATGGAGCCAAAGGCGTTGGTGAACTCACACTGGTTGGCGGTGCACCAGCAGTTGCTCTAGCAATTGAGCAAGCGATCAATAAAAAAGTATATAAAATACCTGCAACACCAGAATACATTATGGAGTTGATCAATCATGATAAAATTTAAACTTAATGGAAAAGATGTTGAAGTTAATCTTGATCCTAGCAGTCGGTTACTTGATGTTTTAAGGAATCATTTTAACCTAACTGGACCTAAAGAAGGTTGTGGTGAAGGTGAATGTGGTGCTTGTGCTGTTTTAGTTGATGGACGCATCATTCATAGTTGTTGTTTTCCCTTAGCAAATGTTGCTGATAAGGAAGTGACAACCATTGAAGGATTTTCGGAAACGAAACGTTACCAAGCATTAGCAGATGCAATGCTTGAAGAAGGTGGATCACAATGTGGTATTTGTACACCAGGTATGATGATTGCTGCTGAAAGTCTACTTACTCAAAATCCAAAACCAACAGATGAAGAAATTAGAATTGGCATATCTGGCAATCTATGTCGTTGTACTGGTTATAACATGATTGTAAAAGCAATTCAAAAAGCTTCAAAGAAGGGTGATGGACTATGGTAAAACACGTCATTCCTAAAAATCTTCAAGATGCATTGAATCATCTTTATCAAGGCGATTATCACGTGATTGCAGGTGGAACAGATTTAATGATTCAAAAGCGAAATTCAGCAGATTTACCCCCGTTATTTCATTCCAATATGCTTTATCTTATCAATCTTGAAGAACTCAAATATGTTATGAAAGATGAAGCGCAAATTAAAATTGGTTCGATGACCTCTTTAGAAACTTTGTTGCATCATAAAGATGTACCAGAGTTACTTAAAGAAGTGATTAAAGAAATGGCTTCACCTGGCATTAGAAATATGGCTACATTGGCAGGTAACATTGCCAATGCATCACCAGCGGGTGACAGTTTAGTACCTTTGTATTTATTGGATGCGATTGTTGTTTTAGCAAGCACCAATCAAACAAGATATTTACCCATTGAAAAAGTTATTATAGGACCAAGAAAAACAGTCATTCAAGCCAATGAATTGATCAAAGAAATCATTATTCCTATCCCTCATTTCACTCAAACAAGTTGGGTTAAGGTAGGTGGAAGATTTGCAGATGCCATTTCAAAGGTTTCTTTTGCAGGAGCTGTCACCGTTTCAGAAGGCATCATAACTGATTTTAGAATTGCTTTAGGTGCAGTTTATATGACAGTAATTAGAAACAGAGCTTTTGAAAAGAGCTACAAAGATCTTAGTGTTGAAGAACTCAAAAATCAATTACCCCAAATTTTGACAAGATATCAAGAATTGATTAAACCAATTGATGATCAAAGATCCAATAAGAATTATCGGAATCAAGTGGCTTCTAACTTAATTACAGACTTTATTCAAAAAATATGATGAGGTGGTGACTTATGGATTACAAGCGAATCATGAAAATTGCACGAGGAGAAATCAAAGCACAGCTTGTTCTAAAGAATGCAAAAATAATTAATGTTTATAGTGGTGAAATTGAACTAGGCGATATTGCAATTGAAGATGGAAAAATTGTTGGTGTTGGCTCTTATCAAGGCGAAATTGAGCATGACATCAACAATAGATTTGTTGCGCCTGGATTCATTGATGGTCATGTTCATATTGAATCATCAATGCTCACACCTCCTGGATTTGCAAAGATTGTAGTTCCTAAAGGAACAACAACAATTATTGCTGACCCTCATGAGATAGCAAATGTTTGTGGATCAAAAGGTATTCAGTTCATGCTCGACAATAGCAAGGACATTCCACTGAATGTCTACATGATGATTCCTTCATGTGTTCCAGCAACGAAAGAAGAAAATAGTGGAGCTATCGTCACAGCAAAAGATATCAAATCATTCATGGATCATCCAAGAGTTCTTGGATTAGGTGAAGTCATGGATTATCCATCGGTTATTTATGGTGATGATGAAATCCACGAAAAAATTGAATTGATGAGAGAAAAGATCATTGATGGTCATGCGCCAGATGTGATGGGGAATGACTTAAATGCTTATATTGCGGCAGGTGTCATGACAGATCATGAGTGTTCAATCGTTGAATCGATGATGGCACGCATTAGAAAAGGCATGTATGTCCATTTAAGAGAAGGCTCACAAACAAGAAATACACGCGCATTACTCAAAGGTTTAAACAAAGATAATATCCATCGTGTGCTCTTTTGCACAGATGATAAGCATCCATTCGACATCAAAGAAGAAGGTCATATCAACTTTAATGTCAATTTAGCAATTAAAGCAGGTATCAATCCAATTGATGCCATAAAGATGGCTACACTTAATGCAGCTACCTGTTATAACCTACCTAATGTAGGTGGTATTGCTCCGGGTAAAGATGCTGATCTCTTCATTTTTGATGATTTATACAATATTGAACCAGAAACGGTTTATTTTAAGGGTAAGATTGTTGCTGTAAGAGGCGAAGCATTATTTGAAGCGAAGACCAATATTCCTAAAGAAGTCATTCATACAGTTCACGTAGAAGAAAATTTATCCTTTAAACTTAAACTTAAAGGACATAGAGTACGAGTGATTGGTTTAATTCATAATAATATAACAACTCATGAATTAATTAGAGAAGTTCAAGTTGAAAATCATGAATTTGTTTATAATCCTAAAGTCGATATCCTTAAATTAGCTGTTATTGAAAGACATCATCATACCGGTAATGTTGGTATTGGGCTTGTCGAAGGATTTGGAATTAAGAATGGTGCTTTAGCAATGACTATTGCTCATGATTCACACAATCTCATCATCGTTGGATCATCTGACGAAGATATGTTAGTAGCAGCAAAAAAAATTCAAGAAATACAAGGTGGTATTGTTCTCGTTCAAGACGGCAAGGTCTCAGAATATTTAGAACTTGAAGTTGCAGGTATTATGACAGCCCACTCTGAATTACTTGTTCAAGACACATTACTTAAAATGAAGAAAAAGATTCAAAAAATGGGATTGAATTTGGAAGTAGATGATCCATTTATATCACTTGCATTTCTAGCACTCCCAGTGATTCCTAAATTAAAATTGACCGATAGAGGTTTATTTGATGTCGATCAGTTTAAGATTGTTAGCATAGACGTAGACAAGAAGGTGTTAGATTGAGTTTCGTTAAGCAGTACAGGTGTACATTATGTAATCAAACATACGATAGTCAAAAACCATTACTTACATGCCCGGATTGTGGTGAAAAAGGGATATTAGATATTGAGTATGACTATCAAGCATTAAAGAAATTTGTTGATTTAAACTATTTTAAAAATCAAGATGAGTATTCGATGTGGAGATATGCACCACTACTTCCAATTGAAATAAAGCATATCGGTCAAATGCTCAAAATTGGGTGGACTCCTTTATATCGTGCCAATCGATTAGAAAAGAGTCTAGGTCTTCATGAGTTATATGTCAAAGATGAAGGATTAAACCCAAGTGCTTCACTAAAAGATCGAGCAAGTGGAGTTGCTGTCTTAAAAGCTTTAGAACTTGGATATCACACAGTTTCCTGCAGTTCAACAGGCAATGCAGCATCTAGCCTTGCTTGCCATGCAGCTCACATGGGCTTAAAGAGTGTTATCTTCGTTCCTAAGAGAGCTCCAATCGGAAAGCTCAACCAATTATTAATCTACGGATCAAACGTTATCAGCGTCGATGGAGACTATAAAGACACATTTCAGCTGTCAAAGGTTGCTATTGATCACTATGGGTGGTATAACAGGAATGCTGCGATTAATCCGATTCTCGTTGAAGGCAAAAAAACAGTTGCTTTAGAAATTGCTGAACAACTCAAATTTATGCCAACCGATTGGGTATGTGTATCCGTAGGTGATGGTTGTACCATTGCTTCAGTATATAAAGGATTCTATGACCTCTTTCAATTAGGGCTCATTGATAAAATACCTCAATTGTTAGGTGTACAAAGTACTGGTTGTTCGCCATTCGTTGATGCAGATATGACAGCATCGCCTCTTAAGGAAGCAGAAGAGAATACAATTGCTGATAGTATTTCAGTTGGTATTCCAAGAAATCCAATCAAAGCACAACAAGCAGTCCTAAACTCAAAAGGTGCTTGGATTGCAGTAACAGATGAACACATTTTAAAAAGTATGAAAAAGTTAGGTAGTAAAGAAGGCATCTTTGGAGAACCCGCTGGCGTCACTGCTCTAGCAGGCTTAGAAGAAGCTCTCAAAACTGGCATCATTAAACCAAATGAATCTGTAACAGTCATCATGACAGGTAACGGCTTAAAAGATCCTTTAAATGCACAAAAGGCAGTTAAAGCTCCAGTGATACTTAAACCAAAACTAGAAGATTTAGAACGATATATGAAAGAAAAAGGAGATAAAAGACATGCCTAAAGTACCATTTGGACCTACCTATGATGAAATGCTATATCCAGATCATATAGATCCAGCAATTAGAAAGAAAGCTCTTCATGCAAAAACAGATGAATTGGATCCTGTCAATTTATTTAATATCACATGGAAGAATGAAAAGAACGAAGTCAACAAAATAGTTTTACCAAAAGCTTTAACTGGTGTTGATGCCAACATCGTTGTGATGCTTGGAAGATATTTTCCATCAGGGTCACATAAAGTTGGACCAGCTTATTCCACACTCATTGAAGGATGTGTAGATAAGGAAATCATTCCAGGAGAACATACAATTCTAGGACCATCAACTGGTAATTTCGGTATTGGTGTATCTTACATTTGCAACCTCATGAAATTTGACGCTATTGTCATTATGCCTGATAACATGAGTAAAGAAAGATATGATAGAATTCAACAATATGGTGCAAAATTAGATTTGACACCAGGTACTGAATCAGATGTTATTCTAACTTTACAACGCACTTACGAATTAAAGAAGAACCCTAATTATCGTTCTTTAGCACAATTTGAATTACTTCCTAATTACAGGTTCCATCGCCATGTTACAGGTAACAGTGCGATTGAAGCAGTTAAAGGCATTGGTAATGGAAGAATTGCTTGTTTCACTTCTGCCCCTGGTAGTGCTGGAACGCTTGCTGCAGGCGATCAAATTAAAGTCGCTTTTCCTGAAGCAAAAGTTGTTGCTTTAGAACCTTATGAATGTTCAACACTAATGAATGGTGGTAAAGGTCAACATCGTATTGAAGGTATTGGTGATAAGATGTGTACATTGATTCATAATGTCTTAACAACAGATTTCGTAGCTTTAATTGAAGATGAAGATTCAGTCAGAGGACTAAAAATCATCCACGATGCACCTCATATTTTAGTTGAATATGGTGTAGATCCTGAAGTAGCTGAAAGTTTAAGAGATATTTTTGGTGTATCAACCATATGCAATATTCTTGGTGCAATCAAGATGGCTAAATATTTAAAGCTAGGTGTTAATGATAATGTTGTAACAATCGCAACCGATGGTTTTGATCGCTATCAAAGTGTCATTGAAAATCTAGATAATCGAGTACTTGAAACGGAAGATTTTGTTTTAAGACGTTGGTTTAAAGATATCTTCTTAAAAGTAGATACAGAAAATGTTGATGACTTAAGAAGTATGGAGAAAAAAGAAAGACTATTTAAACAAAAGGAACATGATTGGTTAAAATTTAATTATTCAATCGATTATTTAAATAAGATGAGAGATATGAAGTTTTGGAATGATGAATATGAACTTATCCATCATTATGATCAACTGATTACACAGAAAAGAGGTAAGGCATTATGAGTAACATTCCATTTGCACAAATTTTAAAAAAAGCACAAGCTTATGAAAAGGATATGACCAAGTTTTTAAGAGACATGGTGAGAATACCTAGTGAATCTTGTGAAGAAAAAGATGTCATTCTTCGTATTAAAGAAGAAATGATCAAAGTTGGATTTGATTCAGTTTCCATTGATCCAATGGGCAATCTATTTGGTAAAATTGGACATGGCAAGCATTTAATTGCGATGGACGGCCACATCGATACCGTAGGTATTGGTGAAATCAAGAACTGGACATTTGATCCTTATGAAGGTTATGAAGACGCAGAAACCATCGGTGGCAGAGGAACCTCTGACCAAGAAGGTGGTATGGCTTCTATGGTTTATGCAGGTAAAATCATAAAAGATTTAAAATTAGAAGATGATTATACACTCTTAATTACAGCAACTGTTCAAGAAGAAGATTGTGATGGTTTATGCTGGCAATATATTATTGAAGAAGATAAAGTAACACCTGAATTTGTCGTGATTACAGAACCTACATCATGCAGAATTTATCGTGGTCATCGTGGACGCATGGAAATTAAGGTTTCTACACATGGCATTAGTTGCCACGGGTCTGCACCTGAACGTGGAGATAATGCAATCTTTAAGATGGCACCAATCCTATTGGAAATCAAAGAATTAAATAATAGACTTAAAGATGATCCATTCTTAGGTAAAGGCACAATGACAGTCAGTCAAGTATATTTCAGTTCTCCTTCAAGATGTGCTGTAGCTGATGGTTGCGCGATTTCGATTGATAGAAGACTTACACATGGTGAAACTTATCTATCTGCTTTAGAAGAAATTAGAGAGTTACCTTCAGTAAAAGCTGCAGGAGCAATCGTTGAAATGTATACTTATGAAAGACCAGCTTATACCGGACTTGTGTATCCAACCGACTCTTATTTCCCAACTTGGGTGTTAGAAGAAGATCATGTTGTTTGTGAGTCAACAGTAGAAGCTTATCAAAAATTATTTGGAAAAGACCCTATCGTAGACAAATGGACCTTCTCAACCAATGGTGTTTCTATCATGGGAAGACACGGAATCCCTTGTATCGGTTTTGGTCCTGGACATGAAGAGGAAGCTCATGCACCAAATGAAAAGACTTGGAAAAAGGATTTAATTGAAGCATGTGCAATGTATGCAGCAATCCCACTGATGTATTTAGAACATCTTAAAAAGGAGAATTAAAAATGGAACCACTATTTAAAGGTAAGCACTTCATTACATTAGAAGAATGGTCAAATGAAGAGATTGACAAGTTATTAGAAGTATCCAAAGAACTCAAAAGAAAGTTCTTAAATAATGAACCAACACCATATTTAACCAATAAGACAGCTTTCTTAATGTTTTTTGAGGCATCAACAAGAACAAGAAACTCAATGGAATCTGGTATTGCACATCTTGGAGGTCATGGAACCTTCCTTGATACTTCCACGATGCAAATTTCACATGGTGAAAGTGCAAAAGATACTGCAGTTATCCTTTCATCCTATGGACATGGTATTGCATGTAGATATTGTAACTGGGGTATTGGAAATAAATACATCCGTGAAATGGCAGCCCATTCAACTGTACCTATTATGAATCTTCAATGTGATATTTATCATCCAATGCAGGGTTTAGCTGATTTGATGACAATTCAAGAAGTTACTAAAACTACGAAGAATCTTAAAATCTCAATCATCTGGGCATATGCTAAGAGTCATAAAAAACCAATTAGTGTGCCACTAACTCAAATCCTTTTATTTCCAAGATACGGTATGGATGTAACACTTGCATACCCAGAAGGTTATGATTTACCTGTTTGGGCAATTGAAAAAGCAAAACAAAATGCAAAAGAACATGGTGGATCATTTAAGATCACTCATGATATGCAAGAAGCATTCAAAGATGCTGATGTCGTTATTCCTAAAAATTGGGGAAGCTGGGTGAACAATCAATCAACTGCAGTCATTGATGATCTTCTAGAATCATATAAAGGTTGGAAATGCACTGAAGATATGATTGCTTTAGCTAGTCCAAATGTCTATTACATGCACGCGCTACCCGCGGATCGCGGTAATGAGGTTGAGGATTCAGTCATTGATGGTAAACATTCTATTGTTTATCAAGAAGCTGAAAACCGTCTTCATACTGCAAAAGCAGTTATGGCGATGACAATGGGTAATAAATAGTTTAAATTCAGGATTTTAACCCAATATGGTTAGAGTCCTTTTTTTATAGTAAAAGGCCGATTATTATTAAAAAATGTTATTTAGTTAAGCTTTTCACATGATTCAACACTCATTTTAGGAATTTTTCACACAAAAAACCGTATTTTGCACGATACCCAATAAATACGCCTACCCTCTTGTATATTAACCGAAGTCACTTAGAAGGAGGCATTCAAAATGAAAAAGAAATTTATTGTATTTAGTATATTAGGGTTAGCGATCGCAGGTATCGCATTCGTAGGATTTAGTGTTAGCGCAACTTCAGATTATGCAGTTGT
>JAHISX010000007.1 GCA_018817915.1 Bacillota bacterium | reverse complement strand
ATTCTTGAGTCAAGTTGATCTACCAGATGATGTTCAAACAGTATTTGAATATTTACAAACAGCATCAGAAAATCATTTAGCAGCATTCTCAAAAGACAGATTACTTGGCGCTGGTTATGATTTAGGTAATATGATTAAGAACCAATTTAAAAAAGGTGGAAACTCATCAACTACTGAAGGTGGAAACTTATTCACTGACCGTGGAACAAATGACGGCATTTGCGTCTACTCATAATAAAAACGAACCGCTTAGAAAAATCTAAGCGGTTTTTTTTATTTAATATAATGTTTTTTCTTTTTCTTGATACTCTTTAAATAAGACAAGACATTGTTCTCTAAATGATTCATCAAGGTTTAATACTTTTTTATCAGGGTGTTCATCTCTAATAAAGCGATAGATGAAATCATCTCTAAAGCCAATTTCATCAGCATCCTTTGGTCTACAACCATAAATGACATGCTTAATGTTAGACCAAATGATAGCGCCTAAACACATCGGGCATGGATAAGCGGTTGTAACAAGCGTACATCCAGTTAAGTCATGATTGCCTAGTTTTTCACCAGCTGCTCTAATCGCATTGATCTCAGCATGTGCAGTTGGATCGTGATCTTTTAATACGGAATTTGATGCAACTGAAATGATTTTACCTTCATGGTCAATGATTGCTGCCCCAAATGGACCACCGACATTTTCATTCATTGTTTTTCTTGCTTGTTTTATAGCTTTATCCATTACATCTTTGATACTTGTGTCATTATTCATTCGTAAACCTCTCTAGGATATGGAATTTGAAATGTGTTTGTATATAAATTATATATGTTTTAATTAAAATATTCAATATACTTAGGAAGATAAAAAAAGACCTTAAATAAAATTAAAGTCTTTTATTTATCGTGTTAAGCTAGAACTGTAACTTTCTTATAGACGAGTACTGTATATAAATCGATAATCCAAAGTATTGCCCAACCTGTAGCTATCCAAACGATACCTGCAAGAATTAAGACGTTATCGCCCTTATGAATGCCTTTAATTAATCTGTAGATGCCCCAAAGAAAATCTAAACCTGGAAGAGCAAAGATTACTTTTAGTAACCAAGGTAAATCATCAAATGCTTGAACTAAATCTCTCATGTGTTTCTCCTATCTTTTATTTATACTATAAGTATACCTTGTTCATGATAATTTCACAACTTTTTCGTTAAGATTGATTCTTTTCTTCATCTATCGGTTCAAAATCCATTGACAGCGCTTTCATAAATCGTTTATAATGGATGTAGAGTATTACAGAGGTGCGATCTATTGGGTACTAAGTCGTGATGAGAAGCTGGACATTCGAACGACTTTTGGAAGGAATACATCGCCGAAAGACTATGGAGGTCCAAAAACCATAGACTTGATAATTGAGGGTACGCTTCAATTATTGCCATTAATTGATAATGGAGAGCTGTTAACATAACAGGTCTCTTTATTTTTATGTGGAAAGGGAGAAAAAGATGATAAAAACGATGCGTATTGGAGATCAAAAATCGTATGATCGAGTGATTTCTATAGAAGACGTTCGCCTTTTTGGTGAGCTTACATGGGATATGAATGATGCTCATTTCAATGCTGAGTATGCAGCAACAACCATTTTCAAGAAACCAATAGTTCACGGTATGTTGATTGGATCATTATTTAGTAAGATTTTTGGGATGGAGTATCCAGGTGTAGGGACGATTTATTGCTCACAGTCTCTTAAATTCTTAAAGCCTGTCTATCCTGATACTCTTCTTCATGTTGTTGTTACAGTAAAAGAAATAGTGTTAGAAAAAAATAGAGTCATCTTTGCAACAGAAGTTTTTAATGACAAAGATGAGTGTTTACTCACTGGTGAGGCAATGCTCATGCCAAGAAAGGAAGAAGTTCATGAATAAATGGATTGATAAGAAGCAGTTCCAATCATTAATTAAAGATGGGCAATCCATAATGGTTGGTGGATTTTTAACATGTGGAACACCTGAAATGTTAATTGATTGGATTGTTGAAACCAATGTTAAGGATTTAACCATTATTTGTAATGATGCCGGATATCCAGACAAAGGTGTTGGCAAGTTGATTGCCAACAATCAAGTCAAAAAACTTATTGCTTCGCATATTGGAACCAATCCTTATGCAGGCAAGTTAATGGGTGATGGCTTACTTGAAGTCAATCTTATTCCTCAGGGCACTTTGATTGAACAAATTAGAGCTTATGGAGCAGGTCTTGGTGGTATTTTAACACCTGTTGGTGTTAGAACATCTATACAAGAAGGAAAACAAGTCATCACACTATCGAACAAAGAGTTTTTACTAGAAGAACCTATTGGGGCTGATCTTGCATTAGTGAATGCATATTACTCTGATCGACTAGGAAATTTAACTTATGCTAGAACAGCAAGAAACTTTAATCCTATAATTGCATTGTCAGCAAAACATGTGATCGCGCTTATTGATCGTAAGGTAGATCAAATAGATCCAGAAACAGTCATCACACCACATACATTCATTCACTATCTTGTTGGAGGTGAAAACATTGGATAACATTAAAGAAATTATTGCTAAACGCGTTGCAAAAGAACTTAAAGATGGAGATTTAGTTAATTTAGGTATCGGTGTTCCTTCACTTGTAGCAAATTATATACCTAGTGAATTAGAGGTTTATTTACAAAGCGAGAATGGCATTATTGGCTTAGGACCTTTAGCTAATGAAGATGAGATAGACATTAACCTAACTAATCCAAGTGGTCAATATGCAACCATTAAAGAAAATGGCGCATATTTCGATACCGCATTTTCATTCATTATCATTCGAGGTGGTCATTTGGACTTAACAGTCCTTGGCACACTAGAAGTTGATGAAGAAGGTTCAATGGCATCATGGATCATTCCAGGTAAATTAGTTCCAGGCATGGGTGGGTCTATGGATTTAGTTACTGGTGCTAAAAGAGTGATCATAGCAACCACACATACCAATAAAGGTATTCCTAAAATAAAGAAGAAATGTCAGCTACCTTTGACTGCATATCGTGTTGTTGATTTAATTGTTACAGAAATGGCAGTCATTGAAGTTCATGATGATGGTCTTCATCTAGTTGAAAGACATCCGGATGTTTCAATAGAAGAAATTATTGCTGCTACAGAAGCAACACTCATCTATGATGAAGTAAAAATAATGGAGGTATAACATGTTAAAAGTTACACATAGATTAAGACTTAGCCAACAAGATGCACATTATGGTGGAAATCTTGTTGATGGAGCAAAGATATTGGCTTTATTTGGCGATGTAGCAACTGAATTACTCATCAGTTTCGATGGTGATGAAGGTTTATTTAGAGCTTACGAGAAAGTGGATTTTTTAGCCCCGCTTTTTGCTGGCGATTTCATTGAAGTCACTGGGGAAATGATACAAATTGGGACTACATCACGGAAAATGCATTTTACATGTCATAAGGTGATCTCTGCACGCCTAGATATTAATCCAAGTGCAGCAGATGTTTTGACACATAAGATTCTCACAACTGAAGCGATAGGCACATGTATTGTTCCTAAAGAAAAGATGAGAGTAAAACATGAATAAACTGATTATTACTTGTGCAATATCAGGTGCAGAAGTTACAAAACAAGACAATAGTTATGTACCTTATACCATTGAAGAAACAGCGGAAGAAGCTTATCAAGCTTATTTAGCTGGTGCTGCAGTCATCCATTTACATGTCAGAAATGATGATGGAACACCGACTCAAGATCAAAAGAGATATCAACAAGCCATTGAAGCAATTCAAAAGAGATGCCCTGGTGTCATCATTCAACCATCAACAGGTGGCGCTCTTGGTATGTCAAGAGATGAAAGATTACAACCAACACAGCTTCCTATAGAAATGGCTACACTAGACTGTGGAACACTTAATTTTGGTGGTGATGATATTTTTGTGAATACTGAAAATGATATCAAGTATTTCGCTAAAATCATGAAAGAAAAAGAGATCTCTCCAGAATTAGAGTGCTTTGAAAAAGGCCATATTGATATGGTTTTAAGATTACATAAAAAAGGATTCATCCATGCGCCACTACATTTTAGTTTTGTCTTAGGTGTTAATGGTGGGATGACTGGAGAAGAAAGAGACTTCTTATTCTTAAAGGAAAGCATACCTGATGAAGCAACTTTTAGTGTTGCTGGTATAGGACGATTTGAATTTCCTCTTGCTCTGTTATCGATTCAACATGGCGGACATGTTCGTGTGGGATTAGAAGATAACATCTATATATCAAAGGGTGTACTTGCAAAAGGAAATAAGGAATTGGTTGAAAAGGTTGTTGAATTAGCTAAAATTTATAAAAGGGAAATAGCTACCCCACAAGAAGCTAGACAAATACTCAATATCAAGGAGAAGATTAAATGAGAAAACTATGTAAGTATGGAACACACCGCGTTATTGAACCGGTAGGGATTTTACCTCAAGCAGCGTATAAGATTGATTCAACACCTGTTTGCTATGACAATGAATGTTTAATTGAAGTTGATATATTAAATATCGACTCAGCTTCATTTCATCAAATTAAAGAAGCTTGTAACCAAGATATTGAACTGATGAAGGAAATGATTTTAGGTATTGTTAAGAGACAAGGAAAAATGCAAAATCCAGTAACTAAGAGTGGTGGTATGCTTATAGGAACTGTTAAAGAAGTAGGTAAAGACTTTTCTGGTAAAGACTTAAAGTCAGGCGTAAAATTGGCAACTTTAGTGTCACTTTCGCTCACCCCTCTTCACATTGAAGAGATTATTTCAATTAACATCACCAATGAACAAGTTAAAATCAAAGGTCAAGCAGTCCTTTTTGACTCAGGTATCTATGCTGTTATTCCTGATGATCTTGATGAAAAATTTGTTCTTGCTGCATTAGATGTTGCTGGTGCTCCAGCACAAGTTAGAAAATTAGCTAAAAAAGATGATACAGTCTTTATTATTGGTGCTAACGGCAAAAGTGGTATGTTATGTGCACTTGAAGCTAAACATCAAGTTGGGCCAAATGGAAAGGTCATTGGACTTGTTCGTAAGCAAAATCAGGTTGAACTTTTAGAATCACTTCATTTATTTGACACGATCATCGTTGAAAGTGCAACCAATAGTATTGAAGTCTATGAAGCTTTACTTGAAGTTACGAATGGCGAACTTGCAGATTTAACGATTAATGTCGTCAATACTGAAAATACAGAAATGACATCTATTTTATGTACAAAAGAATTAGGTACAGTATATTTCTTCTCAATGGCAACATCATTTACGAAAGCAGCACTTGGTGCTGAAGGTATTGGTAAAGATATCACAATGATCATTGGTAACGGATATACGAAAGATCATGCAAAAATAACCTTAGAAATCTTAAGAGGAAACAAGCAATTATTCGAATTGTTTATGTCGCGCTACGCCTAGGAGGCACATATGAAACCAATTTTAAATGAAAGTCATCTTGAAAGACGAAAGCACTATTTTGGTTCGGTATCTGATGAAAACTGGAATGATTGGAAATGGCAAACATCAAATCGAATCAAGACAGCTAAAGATTTAAAGAAATACATTAATTTAACTGATAGTGAAGAAGATACAATCCTTCATATTTTAGGTCACTTACGTATGGCGATTACACCATACTATTTGACATTAATTGATCCTAATAATCCAAATTGTCCAATTAGACAACAAGCGATTCCTTTTGGTAGTGAACTATTAGTTGGCAAAAATGATTTATATGATCCTTTAGCTGAAGATCATGATTCACCCGTTCCTGGACTTACGCATAGATATCCTGATCGTGTATTGTTTTTGATTACAGACATGTGTTCTGTTTATTGTAGACACTGCACGAGAAGAAGATTTGCAGGGACGAAGGATGCTGAACTTAAAATTGAACAGATTAATCATGCCATAGAATATATTCGAGAACATGAAGAAGTTAACGACGTTTTATTAAGTGGTGGAGATGCATTCATGGTCAGCGACGACCGAATTGAGTATATTTTAAAGAAATTAAGAGAAATTGATCATGTTCAAGTTATACGATTTGGCACAAGAACACCTGTTGTTATGCCACAAAGAGTAACTGAGAAATTGGTTAATATGCTTAAGAAATATCATCCAATTTGGGTAAACACTCATTTTAATCACCCAGATGAGTTAACTCCTGAAAGTAAGAAAGCTATTGATTTACTAGCTGATGCAGGTATTCCTGTAGGCAATCAAAGTGTTTTACTTAGAGGAGTTAACGATTGCGTACATGTGATGAGAAAGCTTGTTAAAGGCTTAATAGCAATCAGAGTTAGACCTTATTATCTATATCAATGTGATTTATCAGTTGGTATTGAACACTTTAGAACATCAGTCTCTAAAGGTATTGAAATCATTGAAGGATTAAGGGGACATATCAGTGGATTTGCCGTCCCTACTTTCGTTATTGATGCACCTGGTGGGGGAGGAAAAATTCCTGTCATGCCTAATTATGTCATCTCTCATGCACCTGGTAAGATTGTCCTTCGTAACTTTGAAGGCGTCATAACAACTTATAGTGAGCCAGAAAATTATACATCGTCATGTGAATGTGAAGATTGTAAAAATAAGAAACTTGATGGTATCAGTGGTTTATTAGAAGGGAATAGAATTTCTTTAGAACCAGAGCATTTAAAGCGAAAAGAACGGATCAAACGTGAAAAAACTTATTGATGCGGTTAATACATTAGGGATTATTGGCCTTTCCAAAAACAGCGGAAAGACAACGACACTTAATGCTATTATCCATATGTATGACAATTTAAAACTGGGTATTACTTCAATTGGTCTTGACGGAGAAGCATTGGATCAGGTCAATTTTTTACCCAAACCTAAAATCTATGTTAAACGTGGCATGGTGGTTGCTACTGCATGTGGATGTTTAGAAGCATCACTTGTCAAGTACCAAGTCATAAGTAAAACAAAAATGATGACACCTATAGGACATATAGAAGTTGTTGAAGTGTTATCTGATGGTCATATGGTTATTGCTGGTCCGACGACCAATAGTGAATTAAATCATGTCATTCAGATCATGAAAAAGCATGTAGATAAGATATTAATTGATGGTGCTTTCAATCGAATGACGTTTGCTAATATCGAATCAATCGATGCTATTGTTTTAGCATCAGGAGCTGCTGTTAGCCCAATCATGAGCCAAACCATAGAGAAAACAAAGATGATTGTTGATTCTTTTAATATCAAAAAATCTTATCGACTTGAACAAATTCCAGAAGAGTCTATGATCATTCAAACGACCTTTCATCGGTATGAATTCTATGATAAGAAGATAGAAACCTTTAAGCATGCACTGTCACAAATCAATGATAAGATTGATTTAATTTATATCAAAGGAGCAATCACACCAAGGATCATTCATTATTTCATTGAGAAGATGATGATGAGATTTACCTTAATTTGTGATGATCCAACAAAACTATTATTGTCTGAGCAAGACTTTAGTAATCTAAAGAAATTAAATATTGATTTAAGCATCATTCATCCATGTCCGTTATTATTTGTAACGATTAACCCATTTAGTCCAAGTGGACATCATTACGATGAAGAACTATTTAGAAAACAGATGCAAGAATCAATTGATATACCTGTTTATAATGTCTTAAAATTGGAGGAAAAATATGTCTAAATTAAACTTAAATCAAACAGTCATCAATGAATGCAGAACATATGCAACTGAGATTGCAACGCAAGTTCAAAGCTTTATTGAAAAGCATACAACCGTTTCAGTTGAGCGATCAATTTTGAGATTATTAGGTGTAGATGGGGTCAATGATTTTGGTGCACCTTTGGTCAATGTCGTTGTTGACCACCTAAAAAATAAAGCCGATTTATCTTTAGGTGTTTGTCATTATATATCTTATGCAAT
Organism: Bacillota bacterium; assembly: GCA_018817915.1. Classification (GTDB taxonomy): domain Bacteria; phylum Bacillota_I; class Bacilli_A; order Acholeplasmatales; family Acholeplasmataceae; genus Peloplasma. The sequence goes on along the minus strand of JAHISX010000007.1, from coordinate 14,823 downwards.
TCATGAGTTAAATATTTCACCACAAGAGATTGCAGTACGTGTTTCATCAAACAAATTAGATTTATCAATTTATTCAAAACACAAGAAAAGCCCTTACTTAAAGGATTTAACACCATACTTCAATGCTGTATTAAAACAAATAGATCATATGAAAGCAGTCCGAAAGGATTGGTTAGATAAGTCACCAAATAAGCATACACCAAGTAAATATGTGATTGTTGCTACGGGTAATATATATGAAGATATCAAGCAAGCAATTTCAGCAGCCAAAAGAGGTGCTGAAATTATTGCAGTCATCAGAAGCACTGGACAGTCATTATTGGACTATGTTCCTTTTGGAGCAACCACTGAAGGTTTTGGTGGAACGTATGCTACACAAGAAAATTTTAGGTTAATGAGAGAAGCTTTAGATCAAGTTTCTAAAGAAGAAAATAGATACATCAAATTAGTTAATTATGCTTCTGGTTTATGTATGCCAGAAATTGCTGCGATGGGTTCTATTGAACGACTTGATATGATGCTTAATGATTCTTTATATGGAATTATCTTTAGAGATATCAATATGAAGAGAACCTTTGTTGATCAGTATTTTTCTAGAGTGTTAAGCGCATATTCTGATATTATTATCAACACAGGTGAAGACAACTATTTAACTACTTCTGATGCTGTTGAACATGCACATACTGTATTGGCTTCACAATTTATCAATGAGCAATTTGCTAAAAAAGCATGGATGGATGAAAAGCTCATGGGCTTAGGACATGCATATGAGATTAGCCCTGAAATAGAAAATAGTTTTTTATATGAATTAGCTCAAGCTGAAATGTCTAGAGAGATTTTTCCATTAGCCCCATTAAAATATATGCCACCAACAAAACATATGACAGGTGATATATTTAAAGGCACAGTGCAAAATGCTTTATTTAATATTGCTGCTGTGACTTCACACCAATCTATTCATCTTTTAGGCATGATGACAGAAGCAATCCACACACCATTTATGAGTGATCGAGCTGTAGCACTTGATAATGCTTTGTATATTGAAAAAGCATTTAAAGATTTTGGAGATGAAATTAGTTATCGTCCAGATGGCATGATTGTGTCAAGAGCACATGATGTTTTAGATCAAGCACATGAGTTGCTTGCTCAAATTAAAAACGATGGTATGTTTGCAACACTTGAAAAAGGTGTGTTTGCAGGTATCTCAAGACATGAATTAGGTGGTAAAGGATTAGATGGTGTCTTTGTTAAACATCAAGATTATCAAAATCCAATCATTGATCATTTAGTGAAATCATTGAAGGAGAAGAACCATGTCAAATAAAATAAAAATGATTCGTCCATATGGCGATACATTGAATGATGGTAAAGTTCAGATAAGTTTTTCTTTGCCTGTGCCATGTAATGCTCTTGGCGAAGAAGCCGCTAAAAAAATGGCAACAGAAATGGGTATCCACAATCCATCTGTTGTTCACAGTACTCCTTTAAGTGATGAGTTTAGTTTCTATATCGTTTATGGAACTGTTGAACATCAAGTTGATTTAGAGACTTTATCTGTTGTTCAAGTTGAATCACAATCGATGAGTAAAGAAGAAATTGAATTATACATAGAAGAAAATTTTGAGACACCACTCGTTTTTATAGGTGCTTCAACTGGAACTGATGCACATACTGTAGGTATTGATGCTATCATGAACATGAAGGGTTACAATGGAAATTACGGTTTAGAAAGATACAAAGGCATTGAAGCAATTAATCTCGGTGGACAAGTTGATAATGAAACACTTTTGGAAAAAGCGATAGAACATAAGGCTGATGTGATTCTCATCAGTCAAACCGTTACGCAAAAGGATATACATATCCAAAATCTAACAAGCTTTATAGAACTCTTGGAAGCTGAAAATAAACGTGATCAATTCATTGTCATCATTGGTGGTGCTAGAATCAATCATAGCTTAGCTAAGGAATTAGGTTATGATGCTGGATTTGGTTCAAGAAAGTATGCTTTTGATGTTGCGAGTTTTGCAATTCAAGTCATGAAGGAAAAAAATAAGAAGGCCAAGAACAAGATTTAATGGCTAAAATATGGTAGAATATAAGTATAAAATTTAGGAGGTTGCTTATGAAAATTTATACAAAAAAAGGGGATGCGGGTCAAACAGACCTCATGTTCAAACGTGTAAGCAAGGCTGATTTACACATTTCAGTCAATGGAGCAATCGACGAAGCTATGGCATTTGTTTTAATGTCAAAGCACGAAATCAATGATGGAGATATTAAAAAAGATTTAGATCAAATTCATGATCACTTATTTTTAATTTGCTACGAAATTGCATTGAGTGATCCATCAAAATTTAAAACAACAGAAACAGATACAATTTGGTTGGAATCACGTATCGATTATTATGATCGACAACTTAAACCACTTTCAAAATTTATTAAATTGGATCAAACAAAGGCTGCTTCATGGCTAAATCTTGCAAGAGTTACCATTAGAAGAGCCGAAAGAGAGTTAGTATTATTAGCATCACAAGAACAGATGAATCCTTTGACACTTGCATATATCAATCGACTATCAGATTATCTATTCACTCTAGGAAGAGTATTTGACGAGTTATAAGAAGTACGGAGGCATTACACATGAAGAAAATTAGAGTTATTATTTGGGGATTTGGAGCTATGGGAAGAGGTATGGCAGAAATGCTTCTTAACAAGAAAGGCGTTCAAATCGTTGGGGTTTGTGATTTAAATCCTAAATATGAAAAAGTAAATATACTGGACATGATTGACGTTAAAGCAACTGACCATGAACCAGTGTTTGTTAGTACCAATATTGATCATCTCTTGGGAACAACAAAAGCTGACATTGTTTTATTATGCACTGATAGTTTTGTAAAAGGTGCATTTGATAAGATTAAAAAAGTTGTTATGAGTGGTGTAAATTGTATATCAACAGCAGAAGAAATGGCATATCCTTACGCCAGTGAACCCGTTTTATCTGCTCAAATCGACTTTCTTGCTAAAGCATATGGTGTAACCGTATTAGGCACAGGGATTAATCCAGGATTTATTATGGATTTATTAGTCATCGCTTTAAGTGGAACAATGGCAGATGTCAAACATATTGAAGCAAAAAGAGTCAACAGTTTAAGTCCATTTGGACCAACAGTGATGCATGAGCAAGGTGTTGGAATAACCATGGGTGAATACCACAAGAGAATTATGGATCAAAAATTAGCAGGGCATGTAGGCTTTAAAGAAAGTGTTTATATGATTTCCGATGCTCTAGGTGTCAAACTAGAGGGATTTTCTCAACAGATGGAACCGATTATAACAACCGTTGACCGTAAGAGTACTTATGGAGAAGCACTTGCTGGCAATTTAGCTGGTATTAATATGACTGGTCAAGGTTTACTCAATGGGGATGTTTTCATTGATATGATTCATCCACAGCAAATTGAACCGGAAATGGAAGGAATTGTCACTGGCGACTATATTCGTTTAGAAGGTACTCCAAATATAAACATGAGCATCACACCTGAAATTCAAGGTGGTATTGGTACGGTTGCGATGTGTGTCAATATGATTCCACACGTCCTCAATTCCAAACCTGGTTTAAAAACCATGATTGATTTACCAGTTCCACGTGCTATTCTCGGTGACATGAGGGATTTAATTGATTAAAGTATGACATAGGAAATCTATTTTGATTTCCTATTTTTTTAAGATTATATCTTAATCACTATACAAGATTAGACAAAAATGGTATCATTATAGTAGGGTAAGCGCTTACAGAAGATTGTCTTTTTTCTATGAAAAGAGGGTAATTTTATGGTTAAAAAAAATACATTGGTACAAATATATAAAGTGGTTCTAGATCGAAAAAATAGATCTGAAAATCTTCCGATAGACACAAAGGGAGTTCCTTTTGAAATGCGTGTTAAAGGAAGATTACAAGAAGCATCCAATCTTGGAGATACAGTTCAAATTATTACTGCAAGCAACCGGATTGAATCTGGGATTTTAATTGCTGATCAAGTATTTTATACACATAGTTTTGGTCATTATGTAGAGGTTCTTGAAGATATCAAACAAATCATCTTAAGCGAAACGGAGGATCTCAAATGAGTAACTCCTATCAAAGTGTTATGGCACGAAAAGCTGAAATCATGAAAGAGGCTTTGAAACTAGATTATGACCTTTATGAAGATGAAGGTATTGGTTTTAACTATGAAAAAATGATGGAGGACTCAGGATTTACATTAGAAGATGTAAAGAAAATACAATTAGCAAATAATGTTGGCAAAACACCTTTAATTGAATTGCCGAGATTATCTATGTATGCTAGAAAATTTTCTAAAGATGGCTATGGTGCTCGTATATTTCTTAAAGATGAAGCTGCAAACATCAGTGGATCATTTAAAGCTAGACGTGCAGCAATGAGTATTTACCAAGCGAAGAAATTAGGATTTAAAGGCGTAGTAGCTGCAACAAGTGGTAATTACGGTGCTGCAGTAGCTGCTCTGGCAGCAAGAGCTGGACTCAAATGTATTATTGTCCAAGAATGTTATGATTCTAATGGTATAGGTCAACCTGAAATTATTGAAAAAGCGAGAGCATGTGAAGCTTACGGAGCAGAAGTTATTCAGTTATCTGTAGGACCCGAACTATTTTATGAATTCTTAAAGATATTAGAAGAAACCAAATATTTCAATGCTTCGCTATATTCACCATATGGTGTCATGGGTATTGAGACACTCGGTTATGAAATAGCAACAGAAATGATGGAAAAAGAAAAAAAATATCCAGATATGCTGATTTGCACGAATGCTGGTGGAGGGAATTTAACCGGTACTGCAAGAGGATTAATCAAAGCTGGTGCAAATGAAACAATAGTGGTTGCAGCAAGTGTTGACCTTTCTGGGTTGCATATGGCAAGTGATCGTGATTTCAATCAGAAATCATTTACCACAGGTCATACTGGTTTTGGGATTCCATTTTCCACCTTTCCCGATCGTAGTGATGTGCCACGCAGTGCAGCAAGACCTTTAAGATATATGGATCACTATGTTTTAGTCAATCAAGGTAGTGTGTTCTTTATCACAGAAGCACTAGCTTTGTTAGAAGGGCTTGAACGTGGACCTGCAGGCAATATTAGCTTAGCTGCTGCATTCAGTCTTGCACAAACTTTGAAACAAGATCAAGTGATTGTTGTACAAGAAAGTGAATATACAGGGGCGGGTAAACATATGAAGGCTCAAGTATCCTTTGCATCTGATCGTGGTATTGAGATTAAGATTGGTGATCCACTTAAAGAACAACCAGGAAAGAATATTATATTTCCTTCTTCTGGATCACAAATTAAGCATAAAGAATTATTAATGGACGATTTAAGAAAATCATATTTGAAACATTATAAAGATCAGGAATTAACTGAAAATGACATCTCATTTTTAGCTATAGAACTTAAAACATCAAATGAACATGTGATAGAACTCATGGAGGATAAAGATGAAACCAAGAAATGATGATTATAATGAAAGAAAGAAACATTTAGAATCTTATACAGATCAAGAACTTAAAGCATATTTTTATAAGTTGACAGATCAAATCATTGATCCGTTATTAAATCTTGCTTATGAATATACAACACCAGCAATCGAACGTAGTATTTTAATGCGTATGGGGTTTTCAAGTATTGAGGCAAAAGCAATCACGGATCGCTTATTTGATTATGGATTACTTGAATTTGGCGCCGGAAATGTTGTTTATATGCTATATCAACGAGAATACATGTCGATTAGGGAAGCAGGATTGATGCTGCTTGAAGGCAAAACCATTGAAGATATGGTGGAGGTGTTCAAGCATGAATCCTAATGAAAAATTAGATATTAGAAATATCTTAAACGATTTAGAAAACTATCGTCCTAAAAGAAAGGGCTGGGTGTGGCGTGATAAAGGTCCAATTGATTTAGGTCCATTTCACTATGTTCAGGCAAGTCCTTCGTTAAAAAACTATATTGCACTACCTAGTGCTAGAAATTTAAATGGCATTGACCCTCAACCGGATGCTACGATTACAACAGAAATAGCTTCTGGCAGATTTGAAGATGACATTCGCAGGATGCGTATGGCAGCCTATCATGGTGCTGACCATATTATGGTCATCAGAACTGCAGGTCAATCTCATATGGATGGACTTCTTGAGGGAACACCTCAAGGTGTTGGGGGCGTTCCTATTACTAGAAAACAAGTTAGGGCACAAAGAAAAGCCTTAGATATGATTGAAGAAGAAGTTGGTAGACCAATTAATTATCATTCCTATGTCTCTGGTGTTGCTGGTCCTGAAATTGCTGTGATGTTTGCAGAAGAAGGGGTTAATGGAGCGCATCAAGATCCTCAATATAATGTTTTATACCGAAATATCAATATGGTAAGAAGCTTTGTGGATGCTGCAGAAAGTAAAAAGATCATGGCTTATGGCGGAATGGCACAAATTGATGGTGCTCACAATGCAAATGCCACAGCACGAGATGCATGGAAAGTGATGCCTGAACTTTTAGTTCAGCATGCAATCAATAGTAGAATGAGTGAGCGTATAGGGATTAGACCTGATTTAATATGTTTATCGACTGTACCACCTGCTGCACCACCTAGCCCAGATCTCAAATTAAATCTACCTTATGCACTTGCACTCCGTGAGTTTTTTTCTGAATATAAAATGCGTGCTCAAATGAACACGAAATATATGGATTCATCAACAAGAGAAGCAACCGTTACACATGTGCTTAATTTACTCATTTCAAGATTGACTTCAGCTGATATCCAATCAACGATTACACCAGATGAAGGTCGTAATGTGCCTTGGCATGTTTATAATATTGAAGCATTAGATACGGCTAAACAAGCCATGATGGGTATGGATGACTTAATGGGTATGCTTGATTTTAGACAAGATGGTTATTTGATGAAGACCAAAAGGGAAATTCAAGAACGCTCCATTTTGATGTTAGAAGAAATCATTGAAATGGGTGGTTATTTTAAAGCTGTTGAAGAAGGTATGTTTGTCGATAGTGGAAAATATCCTGAACGTTCAGGTGATGGTATAGCAAGACAAATTGATGGTGGTATTGGAGCAAATACGATCATTAAGAGAAATGAAAAGTATATGGCACCAGTTACAGCACATTATGGTTATAATAATTTATCGCAATATGGTGATCAATATATGAATGATCCTTCTTCACTCATTGGTGGTTCAACATTTGAAAATCCTGATTTGATTCAATATATTGATGAATTAGATGAAGAAGATAATGTGAATTTAAGATTAGATGAAAATGAACAATATAGAAGTACTCCACTGCTTAAACCTGAAGTTCAATGGATGGGTGATGGGGTTGTAACTGTAGATTTGTTTTTTCCAACTGATGCTTTAACAGCTGAAGCTGCTGCACTTGAAACAGGAAAATTAATGAATTTATCATCCGTTGAGATTATTCATAAAGAAGTACTTCACCCAAGTGAAGGCACAAGAATTCAATTAAAAGGTACTGTAGACTTTGATATAGATCAGTCAAAGCTAGTTTTACCTAAAAAAGAAGAAGTTCTACCTGAAGATGAAATCCTTGAATACATTAAAAAACATGAGATTAAAGTTGTTGCTGGTACAGGTGGTTCTGATGAGCACAGTGTTGGCATGCGAGAAATCCTTGATATAAAGCACGGCGGTATTGAAAAATACGGCGTCAAATATACTTATTTAGGAACAAGCGTTCCTATTGAAAAATTCATTGATGCAGCAATAGAAACCAATGCAACTTGCGTCATGATTTCACTCATCATTTCTCATGATGACATCCATTATAAAAATATGCAAAAATTAAATGATTACGCCATTGAAAAAGGTGTTAGACATCGATTAATCTTACTTGCTGGTGGCACTCAAGTAACTCCAGAAATGGCTAAAAAATATGGCATGGATCAAGGCTTCTCAAGAGGAACGCATGGCAAAGAAGTCGCAAGTTATATTGTGAAGAAACATCGTGAAATGTATGAGAGTTGATTGTCTAGTTGCTGAAATAGGCAGTACAACAACTGTCGTTAACGCTTTTCGTTTGCACCAAGAACCTGCTTTATTTCTTGGCAGAGGTATGCACCAGACAACTGTTGATACTGACGTGAATGAAGGATTAAGATCAGCAATTTTAGATTTGATGAAAAATATAGGTGTAGATGAACTCATCTATGATGAACTTTTTGCATCATCTAGTGCTGCTGGTGGATTAAAGATTACTGTTCATGGATTAGTCTATGAAATGACAGCTAGAGCAGCAAAAGAAGCTGCACTCAATGCAGGTGCAAACATCCATTTAATTACGGCTAATCTTTTAGACCAAGATCAAATCGAAAAAATCAAGAAGATTCACCCCAATATCATCATTATTGCGGGTGGAACAGATTATGGTGAAAAGGAAGTTGCTTTTAGTAATTTAATTTCTTTAGTACCACTCAATATACCAATGATCTATACAGGGAATATTGCAAATGATGAAAGAATTAAAAAATTGAATAACCCTTTGATTCGTATCGTTGAAAATGTCTATCCAAGAGTTGATGATTTCAATATCTTACCTCTTAGAAAAGCAATCTATGAAACCTTCGAAGAAAATATCATCCATGCCAAAGGTATGAAAGATATCTTTAAAATGGTTACTGGAACAATCATACCAACACCTGGTGCCGTTATGGATGCCACATTAATTTTAGATGAAATGTTTCATGGAGTCATGACCATAGATGTGGGTGGTGCAACCACAGATGTTCACTCAGTATGTGACCCAAAACCTGATTATGCTAAATATAGTGATGGAGAACCTAGATTTAAAAGAACCGTTGAAGGAGATTTAGGTGTTTTTATCAACCGGAGGTTGGTCATGAAATCATTTAAACAAGGTGAGCTTGAAAGAGCGATGGATATGAATTTAAATGAGTTAGAATCATTATCCCAAAATGAACCTTACATCCCGGTTTCTGATCAAGGCATGAAATTAAACGAATTACTCACGAGACAATGTGTCTTTCAAGCGTTAGACCGCCATATTGGGGACCTAAGAAGAGTTTTTACGACGAATGGGATGAAAGTCATACCTGATGGTAAAGATACTTCACTGGTTAAAGCCGTCTTTATGACAGGTGGTGCACTACTTTATAGTCAACAAGCTGAAAATATTATTTCATCTTATTTATCAAAAGAACATCATAAGTTAATCCCTGATCAAAATGTAAAAGTATTTAAAGATTATGATTATATATTTGCATCCATTGGGGTTTTATCACATAATTATCCTAGTCAAGCAAAAGAATTATTGAAACAAACGATTCGTTATAGAGGTGAAAAAGATGTATCCTAGCATCCATATCAATCTAGAAAAATATCGTCAAAATTTGAATCAATTATATGCATTAGCTAAAAACCATGGACAAACTGTGATGGTTGTAAGTAAGGTTTTTTGTGCAGACCAAAAATTAATTGATGTGATTAACACAACTCATATTGAATATATTGCTGATTCTAAAATTGAGAATCTTAAGCATGTGAAAACTGATAAGATAAAAGTTCTTTTACGTATACCTCAATTAAGCCAAGTTAATGAAGTGGTTATGTATTCCGACCTTTCACTTAATTCAGAGCTACAAGTCATTGAGGAACTCAATGATGCAGCTGAAAATATCAATAAGATGCATCAAATTATCTTGATGTTTGATATTGGTGATTTAAGAGAAGGCATTTATTATAAATCAGAATATTTATCAATTATTGAACGTATATTAGAACTTAAACATATAGAGCTTACTGGTATAGGAACAAATCTCACTTGTTTTGGTGGTGTTATTCCTACCAAAGAAACCTTAAGTAAATTAGAGCTGATCAAGAAGAATATTGAACAACATTTTTCTATATCACTTAAGATGGTTAGTGGTGGCAATTCATCAGCAATCAAATTGCTTGAAAAAGGTGAGTTACCTCAGTTCATCAATAATCTTCGTATCGGAGAAGCATTTGTTTTAGGTAGAGAAACAGCATATGGAAATCACATCGAGGGTATGTACGATGATGTCTTCACCCTAAAAGCTGAAATTGTTGAGCTTAAAGAGAAACCATCCATGCCTGAAGGTTTATTAGGATTTGATGCTTTTGGTAAACCTGCGAATTTTACAGATCTTGGCAAGATGAATCGAGCAATTCTTGGTGTTGGTAGACAAGATGTTGATTGTGAAAATTTATTTGATACAGAAGATGTTCACATTTTAGGATGTAGTAGTGATCATCTAATTACTCAAATTAAAAATAATACATATGATATTGGTGATGTGTTAACATTCAAACTCACTTACGCAGGTATCTTAAGATTGATGACTTCACCTTATGTCAGGAGGGTTTATGAATCCAATATATAGACCTACATGGGCTGAGATTAACCTTGATCATTTATGGTATAACTACCTTGAAGCACAAAAAGAGTTAAAAAATAAAACAATTATTCCTGTCATTAAAGCAAACGCTTATGGGTTTGGAGCAATTGAGGTTATGAAGCATTTATATCATAAAGGCGTTAGGATTGCTGCTGTATCTTTACTTGAAGAAGCAATTGAATTAAGGACTGTATTTAAAGACATAGAGATTCTCATGTTAGGTCCTGTAATGGCTAAGGATTTAAGTGTAGCATCCGAATATAAGATTGATGTAACGATTTATGATCAAGAGATTTATGAAGCTATTCGTTTATTTAATAAACCAATAGGTTGTCATTTAAAGATTGATAGTGGAATGTCTAGATATGGCTTAAATGAGCCAAATCAAATCATTCGAATCGTTGATGAATTATCGAATTCAACTCATATTGACTTAAAAGGTATCTTCACACATTTTGCAACAGCAAATGAGAACTTAGCATTCTATCAGATGCAACTAGAAAGATTTAAAGCAATCATATCTCAAATAAAAAAACGACCAAGAATGATTCATATCTCTAATTCTTCATCAACCTTTAAATATGAAAAGGATTATGATTTTACAACACATGTTAGATTAGGAATCTCTTTATATGGATTATCATTAGATGATCCTAAACCAGATTTAAAACCAGTCATGAGTTTAAAATCAACAGTCGTCCAAATTAAAGAATTAAAGATCGGAGAATGCGTTGGCTATGGAGCAACCTATTGTCCAAAAGATGATGAGAAAATAGCAATCCTACCTATTGGTTATGCGGATGGATTCATTAGAAGAAATAAAACTGGTTATGTTGAAATTAGAGAAAAGAAATATAAAATTGTTGGTATCATTTGTATGGATGCATGCTTCATTAAGATTGATGATCAAGTACAACTTGGAGATGTTGCAACACTCTATGGTGGATTGATCTCGATCGATGAAGTTGCTAAAAGATTAGGCACGATTAATTATGAAGTTTGCACTTCATTATCGTATCGTGTACCAAGAGTGGTGAAAGTAGGAGGAAAGCATGATTAAAGTAAATTCTGAAATAGGAAAACTCAAATCCGTATTACTTCATAGGCCAGGTAAGGAATTAGAAAACTTGACTCCTGATCTATTAGAAAAACTGTTATTTGATGATATTCCATATTTGAAGATTGCTCAAGAGGAGCATGATTTATTTGCTCAAACATTGAGAAATGAAGGTGTAGAAGTACTCTATCTAACCGATATGATTACAGAAGCTCTTGAAGCTCATCCTGAAGTGATTAGCAATTTCATCAATAGTTTCATTGAGGAATCAAAAATCAATTCTCTTACTATTAAGACTGCGCTCTATCAATTTTTAAGTGGACTACCAGTTCATGATATGATCCATAAAATGATTGAAGGGATTAGAACACAAGAAATAACTTTAGGTAAGCAAGTGACAATTATGGATATGCTTGAAGATGAATATCCATTCTTTACGGATCCATTACCTAACATTTTATTCCAAAGAGATCCATTTGCCAGTGTGGGTTGTGGGATTGCAATTGGAAAAATGTCGATGCAGGCAAGACAAAGAGAAACATTATTCTCTGAATATATTTTGACTTATCATCCTAGGTTTAATACAATAGATATGCCAGTCTATTATGAAAGATTAAATAGATATCGTTTTGAAGGTGGAGATGTTTTAGTTCTTAACAAAAATATCGTTGCTGTAGGTATATCTTCTAGAACAGATCCTAGAGCAATCGAATACTTTGCAGAAAAGTTATTTGAAGAAGATAATGAATTTAATACTGTCTTAGCTTTTAACATTCCAAAGAGTAGAGCTTTCATGCATTTGGATACTGTGTTTACTCAAATAGATTATGGTATGTTCACCATTCATCCAGAAATTGAAAGTAAATTAACAGTCTTTGAAATTATTAAAAATAAGACTAGATTTGATGTATATAAGGTTGTTGAATCCTTAGAGAAAGTATTAGAAAAACATTTAAAGATGCCAATTACTTTAATTAGATGTGGCGGTAAAGATCAAATCACAAGTATTAGAGAACAATGGAACGATGCAGCAAACACTTTAGCGATTGCTCCAGGTAAGGTTATTGTTTATGACAGAAATCATGTCACAAACAACATGTTAAGACAAGCTGGTGTTCAAGTATTAGAAATAGAATCAAGTGAGCTTTCTCGTGGTAGAGGCGGTCCTAGATGTATGAGTATGCCACTAGAAAGAGAAGAAATATAAAGGAGATCATTATGAACTTAAAGGGAAGAAATTTCATCACACTCTTGGATTTTACATCAGAAGAAATTCAAGATCTCATTAATTTAGCAGCAAAGCTTAAATATGAAAAGTATGACAGCATACCTCATAAGCATCTAACGGATAAGAATGTTGTTCTACTCTTTCAAAAAGACTCGACTAGAACAAGATGTGCATTTGAAGTCGGTGCAATGGATTTAGGTATGGGAGCAACCTATTTAGGACCAACAGGTTCTCAAATGGGTAAGAAGGAATCCGTTAAAGATACAGCACGTGTTCTTGGTAAGATGTATGATGGTATTGAATTTAGAGGGTATTTACAACAAGATGTTGAAACATTAGCAGAATATGCAGGCGTTCCAGTATGGAACGGACTGACGGATCAATATCATCCAACTCAAATCTTAGCTGACTTTTTAACCATCCAAGAAAAATTGGGTTCACTTAAAGGTCTTAAATTTACCTATTTAGGTGATGCTAGAAATAATATGGGAAATTCACTGATGATTGGTTGTGCAAAGATGGGCATGCATTTTTATGCAGCTGCACCTGAAGCACTATGGCCAAAGCAAGAATTGATTGACAAATGTAATTTAATTGCTCAAGAAACAGGCGCAACATTAAACTTTACAACTGATCCTATGAAAGCAACTTATCATGCAGATGTCTTATATACAGATGTATGGGTATCTATGGGAGAGCCTAAAGAAGTTTGGGAATCAAGAATTCAAGAACTTCACCCATATCAAGTCGATATGAAATTATTAAAGAATGCAAAACCAACAGCAATCTTCATGCACTGCTTACCAGCATTCCATGGAGATAATACAGAAGTTGGTGCTCAAATTGCAAGTGAATTTGGACAACAATTTCCTAAAGTTAAGTTTGGCGAACTTGAAGTCACCGATGATGTGATAGAATCCAAACAAAGTGTTGTTTTTGAAGAAGCTGAAAATCGTATGCATACAATTAAAGCTGTAATGCTTGCTACATTGAGTGATCTCTATGTCTAGATATGTGATTTCATTAGGTGGTAATGCACTAGGGAAAAATGCTTCCGAACAAAAAGCATTGCTTAAAGAAGTTGCTTTAGCAATTTATCCGTTAATCGAAGCCAATCATGATATCGTGATTGTTCATGGGAATGGCCCACAAGTTGGGATGATTAATTTAGCATTTAGCGAGAGCCAATCGACACCTGAAATGCCATTTGCAGAATGTGGAGCCATGAGCCAAGGCTATATTGGTTTTCATATACAAAATGCTATTTATAACATTATGAATGAAAGAAATTTCCATCGTCCGATTTCGACAGTTGTCAGCCAAGTTTTAGTTGATATCAATGATACAGCATTTCAACATCCAACAAAGCCGATTGGAAGCTTTTACTCTAAAGAAGACTCTGATGAACTAGCTAAAACACAAGGTTATACCATGGTTGAAGATGCAGGTAGAGGATATCGCAGAGTTGTTGCTAGTCCTAAACCATTAGATGTCATTGAAAAAGAAAGTATTCTTGCATTACTTAAAGATAATCAAATCGTGATTGCTGCAGGTGGTGGAGGCATACCAGTTATTTTAGAAGGTAATCAATTGGTTGGGGTTGCTGCGGTTATTGATAAAGATCACGCAAGTGCTAAGATGGCAGAAATCATTGATGCAGATGAACTGATCATTCTTACTGCAGTTGATTATGTGTATTTAGATTTTAATACACCAAATCAAAAAACATTAAAAACAGCAACTTTAAAAGAACTTGAAGATCTTATGAAACAAAACCACTTTAAGAAAGGATCCATGTTACCTAAGATTGAAGCCTGTATGGCATTTGTTCGAGCAACAAAAAGACCAGCAGTCATCGCATCTTTAGAACATGCAGCTGAAGCTTTTATACAATTAAGTGGCACCATCATTAAATACGAATAAAAAAAGAGGCTGTAACGAAATAGATTAGTTTCAGCCTTGATAACAAAAAAGCCACTCTGGAATCCAGGGTGGTTTTTTGGTATAATTGAAGCATGACAAATACCCAATTAGAACACTCTTATTTTAACCCAAAACAGTT
>JAHISX010000039.1 GCA_018817915.1 Bacillota bacterium | reverse complement strand
TAATACTGCTATTTCATAGTAATTGATAGCCTTGTTTATGGAAACATATTTGGCATGAAAAAAGATCGTTTTCGTAACAACAGGCAGTTCTAAGTATTGACTTTCATAGCCGCGTACAGTCATTCATGGTACCCCGGCGCAACCTTGTTTGTGGGAACATATTCTTACTTTATAAGGATGTATTGTGCTCTTATCTAAGACATAAAGATATCTTTTTATGTTAGTGAAAAATCTTGAATTTTTAGATTTTCATATGGATGACTTAAGAAAGACAGTCCTTTATCACGACTTTGATAAATACAGACCTTCACATTCATAGGATGTTTCCATTATCAATAATTAATTTCTAATCTAAGTTTTTCCAAATAATAAACCACAATGATTATAGCAACGATACTTAAAGCGGTATATACCAAAATTATTATTACTACTAATTAAGGAGATTCGTATGAAGAAAATATATTTAAGTTCAATTATATTGTTTATCTTCACATTAGTCGCTTGTACACAAATTGACCCAGAAACAGTACTTACACTACCACAAACACTCAAAGAAGCTGTCACTATCTATAATGAAAAGCTAACATTTCTCATTGAAAGTGAATCCGAAACTAATAGCGACAATGTTGTCCTTACAAGATTTTATAATGATACACCCTATAATGCAGATGACATGATTTATAAAGATATTTATCTAGAAGTATACAACAAACAAAAGGATAATTCGAATCATGTTTATTTGACTGAGCACCTTTTGCAATATAAACTTTTACTAGATGAAATCAACACATTATTAGTATCCTACGATATAGATGAATTAGAGGCAAACATTGATATTAATTTTCAGAACAATCTTTCTATAGAAGCAAATGTTTTTCTATCTCAAGATCGTGGTGTTGTGATTAAGTTTGCCTCAGTAAGTCTATTTTCTGAAGAACCCGTTTTCTATGGTATAAAAATGGGATATGAAAATAATATATTTTTTGTTAAACAATTTATAAATTACACAGAAAGAGACACTTATAGTTATTTTGAATTTATGGAAAATGTATCATTGATCCAAATTTCTTATAGAGATGAGGATAACTTTAGATATCAATACGTCAATCAAGTAGATAACGAACTCTTTGAGGTTTATTATGCTTCAAATGATTACGGACCAAGTGAATATACTTTAATGTGGTTTAATCCGGATACAAATATAAGATCTATATATCATGATGGATATGATTCCATCAGACACTTTGAAGTCTTTAATGAAAAAACATCTATATTTGATTATACAGATTATCTAGATGGTAACATTAGCTTACGCTTCCAGCTCTTAGAAGCAAGTGGTTGGGATTATGCTTACTTAGATAGTAATGCACATCCTGATGAGGGAGTATATAAAAATGGTGTCATGTTATTTGAACCAGATGAATATAGACAATTTAATGTAGATTTAAACTATACGTATCAATTTGCTAATGTTGGTGTAACCATTGACCTTAAGCAAGAAGAACTTACCAATGAAATACTAAGTCTTGAGACTTATCAGATGAACTTTAATCATCCAGAAATAACAATAGATTATATATCTGAAACTTTTTATAATCTTTATGAGGAAAGTAAACATCTAGCAGTCTATAGAGGTATTGATTTTTATAGTGGTAATATTCAAACGACACTCTATGATGAAATTGACGATGATTTAAAAGAATTGAATGATTAAGAGGATGATTTAATCCAAAGGGAATGCATTTGAGATGCTATCCCTTTTACTTATCATTTACTTTCAATTTACTTAATTGTTGATTATGAAAAAACGTTTATCTATAAGAATCATGTTGTTGTGTGATATAATAATCTATATGCTTTTAGGAGATAACTATGTGTGGTATTGTAGGTTTTATTGGAAATAAGAATGCAAAAGATATCATATTAAATGGACTAACTAGACTTGAGTATCGAGGCTATGACTCTGCAGGTCTTAGTCTTTTTAACAATAGATATCAAATTTTTGATGTTTATAAAGATGAAGGACGTGTTCAAAAGTTGATTGACTCTACTAAGAATGCGCCATTTTCAAATATTGGTATTGGCCACACGAGATGGGCAACACACGGAAGAGTCAATCAAGAAAACTCGCATCCTCACTACTCACAAACAAGAAGATTCATCATTGTGCATAATGGGGTTATTGAAAACTATCAACAACTTAAAGATCAATATCTTTCTAAATCTAAGTTCTATAGTGAAACAGATACAGAAGTTATTGCTCAATTGATTGAAACATTCTCACAAACACTCCATGTCGAAAATGCTATAACAACAACACTCAAATTACTTCATGGCTCTTATGCTTTATTAGTTTTAGACGCAAACGATCCTGAAAAAATATATGCTGCAAAATATAAGAGTCCACTTGTCATCGGTAAAAGCTCAGAAGGTATTACAATCGCTTCAGATCTTATGGCATTAATAGGATATTCAAATACTTATCATCCATTGGAAGATAAGACTTTTGTTGTTGCTAGAAAAGATGATGTACGTGTGTTTAATCTTGATCATCTACCTATTGATGTAGAATTCAAACCATTAGAATTAACTGATACCGATACAACAAAAGGTGAATTTGCTCATTATATGATGAAAGAGATTCATGAACAACCTTCTGTCATTAGAAGGATTATTACAAATTACTTTGTTCCTAATCAAACGTTTATCAATCCAGAAATTATTCAATCGATTCAAGGTTCTGATAGAGTATACATACTTGCTGCTGGTACATCCATGCATGCAGGACTTGTTGGTAAGCAACTTCTAGAAAAGCTAGCATTTATTCCAGTTGAAGTTCATATTGCATCTGAATTTGCGTATCAAAAACCATTACTTTCTAAAAATCCTTTTTTCATCCTGATTACTCAATCAGGTGAAACAGCAGATCTAAGAGCATGTGTTGTTTCAATCAATGAAATGAAATATAAGTCTTTGACAATCACTAATGTTCCTACTTCAACACTTGCTAGAGAGGCTACTTATTCACTTGAACTTTTTGCTGGTCCTGAAATTGCAGTAGCATCAACGAAAGCTTATGTCGCTCAAGTTTCAGTATTAGCCATCTTAGCTTATGAGTTATCATCAAAATCTTTTGATATCAAAAAAGAACTCTCAATCGCAGCATTATCCATTGAACATTTCTTAGAAAACCAAGCAATGCTCTATTTAACACGCAATTATCTAACTAAAAGAAATTGCTTCTTTATAGGTAGAGGTCTTGATTACTTAGTTGGTTTAGAAGCAGCTCTAAAACTTAAAGAAATATCTTATATTCAAACCGAAGGGTTTGCTGCTGGTGAGCTTAAGCACGGAACCATTGCATTAATCGAAGATGGAACACCAGTCATCGCTTTAATTTCTGATCCAACAATCAATGGAAATACAAGAAGTAACTTGAAAGAAGTTCAAGCTCGTGGTGCCAATACTTTTAGAATTGTTATGGAATCTTGTAAACAAGAAGGCGATCAAGTGATTCTTGAGGATGTTCATCCTCTACTCACACCTTTGGTGATGGTTGTGCCCACACAACTCATCGCTTATTATGCTGCTTTAGAACGTAGCTATGATATTGATAAACCTAGAAATTTAGCGAAAAGCGTTACTGTAGAGTAGAGGGACTTATGGGAAAGTATTTTGGAACAGATGGCATCCGTGGTGTTGCTTTTGAAAAACTCAATAGTGAATTAGCCTTTAAAGTAGGTCAAGGACTTGTTCATACCTACAGTCCAAAAACTGTTGTCATTGGTATGGACACAAGAGAATCCTCTCCTATGCTTGCATATAGCATTGCAAATGGTATTTTAGCTTTAGGTGTTGATGTTTTATTTGCTGGTGTTGTATCGACACCGATGATTGCATATTATTCAAAATTAAAATCAATCATTGGCATTATGATCACAGCATCCCACAATCCATATATGGATAATGGGATTAAGGTTTTTAATCGAGGTTATAAAACTATTGAAAATGAAGAATCACAAATAGAAGCATTTATTGATTCGGGTGAATTTAATTATCAATCTTTTGGTAAATTCACCTTATTTCATGAAATCAAAGATGAATATTTAAAGATTTATCAAAATATGGAATTGAAGCCATCAAAATTAAAAATTGGTTTTGATAGTGCTAATGGTGCGAATTATTTAATCTCTAAAATAGTATTCGATCAATTTTATCCATCTGCAATTCAAATTTCAAACACACCTGATGGACATAACATCAATACAAATTGTGGTTCAACACATATTGAAGCGATACAAAAACTAGTTAATGGCCATCAATTAGATATTGGATTTAGTTTTGACGGTGATGGTGATCGCATCATGATCGTTGATCACAATCAAAAAGTCTACGATGGCGATTTAATCATCTATATGATTGCTAAATATTTAAAAACAAAGAATCTTCTTCATAAAAATACAGTTGTCCTGACAAAGATGAGTAACCCAGGTATCCTAAAAGCATTAAAAGATAAAGATATTTCTTATGTCTTAACTGATGTGGGTGATAAGCATGTCTTTCATGAATTATTTACCAATCATTATACAATTGGTGGAGAATCATCCGGTCATGTCATCTTAACTCATCTATTGCATTCTGGTGATGGGCTGCTTGTAGCTATCTACTTATTAAAGATACTAGGAGAACTTAATTTATCATTAGAAGAACTTGTCAATGATGTAGAACTGTATCCATTTAAACTTATAAATATCAAAGATATCAATAAATCAGTTCTTCAATTAGATTCTGTTATATTAAAAATTAACTCAATTGAAGATAAACTTGGAGAAAATGCTTTATTACTTGTTCGAGCTAGTGGAACAGAAAATCTCATCAGAGTAACGATGAGTGCAAAAGATGAATCACAAGTTAATTCTTTAACAGAAGAGCTTGTTTCATTCATTAAAAAGGAGGGTCAAAGTTTATGAAAAAATATGCTTTAGTGCTTGCTGCAGGTAAAGGTACACGCATGCGTACAGAACTACCTAAATGCGCATTTCCTATCTTAAAGAAACCAATGATATCTTATATCGTTGAAAATATTGAACAGAGCACAATTGACGATATATGTGTCGTAGTTGGCCATAAAAAGAACGTTATTGAAGAAATTCTTCAAAATCGTGTATGTTATGCTGAACAACTTGAACAATTAGGAACAGGCCATGCTGTATTATCTGCTGCATCTCAACTTGAAGATAAAGAAGGTACTACTTTTATCTTGCCTGGTGATATGCCACTCATGGAATATCCAGTTATGAATAAGATCTTAAGAGCTCATGAAGAAATGGGTAACGATTTGACTATCGTTACGATGAAGCTTGAAAATCCTAAAGGTTATGGACGTATTGTACGTAATGAATATGGTACGGTTACTGGAATCATTGAAGAAAATGATTGTAATGAGTCTCAAAAATTAATCAAAGAAGTTAATTCAAGTGTTTACGTCGTTGACAATAAACTCTTATTCAAATATGTTAAGCAAATTAAAAAGAGTGATCGTAAAGGTGAATACTATTTAACTGATATCGTAACATTGATGCATCAAAATCATAAGATTAATACTTTTATGCTTCGTGATCCAATGATTGGTATGGGTTTTAATGATTTATATGGCATTAGTATTGCTGAAAAGTATTTACGTGAATCTATTAATAAGGGTCATATGTTAAATGGTGTATCTATTATCAATCCTGAAACAGTAACAATAGGTCACAATGTTTCAATTGAAGAAGGTGTTTGGATTTACCCAAATACAACCATCATTGGAAATACTGTCCTTAAAAGAGGATGTCGTGTTGGTCCAAACTCAGAAATCATTGATTCAACTATTCACGAATTTGCTGAAATCAGACATAGTATTGTTGTTGATAGTGAAGTTGGAGAAAATACGACCGTTGGTCCATTTGCTCATTTAAGAGGACATGCATCGATTGGTAAGAATAACCGTATTGGTAACTTTGTTGAAGTGAAGAAGTCAACAACAGGTGAAGGCACTAAGGCTGCTCATTTATCCTATATAGGTGATTCTACAGTAGGAAGCAGAGTAAACTTTGGTTGTGGATCTGTTACTGTAAATTATGATGGTGTTAAGAAAAATCAAACAGTTATAGGTGATGATGTATTTGTCGGATGTAATGTTAATTTGATTGCTCCAATATCCATAGGTGATAATGTATTCTTAGCTGCTGGATCAACAGTAACAAAGGATGTTCCCAAGGGTGCACTAGCCATAGCAAGAAATAAGCAGATCAATAAAGAAGATTATGCGAAACATTTTATCAAGCCTAAAGATGACCAAAAATAGAATATAATGTAAATTTTAGTCAATAGAATTCGTTTTCTGTTGACTTTTTTATTTTTAAGTGTAAAATTTATATCGTAAAAGGAGATTAATATGAAAAATTATAATAGAGTTGATATTTTAAGAGAAGCAAAAGAAAATAACGTGAAGTATATCAGATTACAATTTACTGACATGTTAGGTACGGTTAAAAATGTTGAAATTCCAGTAACTAATCTTGAAAAAGCATTAGCGAATGAAATTATGTTTGACGGTTCATCGATTCAAGGATTTGTTCGAATTGATGAAGCAGATATGTATTTATATCCTGATCTATCTACATGGCTCGTCTTAGAATGGGAATCTACTGATACGGCAAAAGTTGCAAGACTCATTTGTGATGTTTATACAACTCAACATGTTCCTTTTGAAGGGGATCCAAGATATATTTTAAAACGTAATTTAATTGAAAGTAGAAAACAAGGATACGCTAAATTTAATGTGGGCGTAGAACCTGAATTCTTTTTATTCAAATTAGATGAAAAAGGCAAACCTACCATGGAGTTTTCTGATTTAGGTGGATACTTTGATTTAGCACCAATCGATGGATCAGAAGACGTAAGACGTGATATCGTCTTAGAATTAGAAAAAATGGGTTTTGAAATGGAAGTATCACATCATGAAGTTGCTTATGGTCAGCATGAGATTAATTTCCACTTCGACAATGCTCTTGAAGCATGTGATAATATTCAAACCTTTAAAATACTAGTTAAAAATGTAGCAAGACGTCATGGATATCATGCGACATTCATGCCAAAGCCAATCTTTGGCATCAATGGTTCTGGTATGCATACCAATATTTCATTATCTGATGAAGATGGCAATAACTTATTTTATGATCCAACTACTGAAAATCAACTATCTCAAACAGCACTTCGTTTCATTGCTGGTGTGATGAAGCATGCTCAAGAATTTTGTTTGGTCACAAATCCAACAGTCAATTCATATAAGCGTTTAGTTCCACACTATGAAGCACCATGCTTCATCTCATGGAGTGATGCTAATCGTTCAACAATGATTCGTATTCCAGCTGCTAGAGGTAAAGCTACTCGAATAGAAGTACGTTCTGTTGATCCATCTGCAAATCCTTATTTAGCAATCAGTGGTCTGCTTGCTGCTGGTCTTGATGGTATTAAATCAGAACTTGATGGCCTATCGCCAATTAAGAAGAACCTATTTAAGATGTCTGATGTTGAAAGAAAACGTTTAGGGATTAAAAATCTTCCAGAAAGTTTACAAGAAGCGATGGGACATTTCTCAAATTCAGCACTCATGAAAGAAGCTATTGGTGATGCGCTATTTTATAAATTACTCGAAGCTAAACAAATTGAGTGGGATGAATATAGAACTGCAATTTCTGAGTGGGAATTGAAAAAATATTTACCAATCATATAACAAATGCGTGTAAATCCCCTTGATCATAAGGGGATTTTTCTTTAGCTATGATGACATCTTACTAAATTCTTATATTTTTGCGTAAAATTATGTGTTTTATTGACGATACATAGTATCGACTATAGATACATGTTATAATATATGCATCAATTGGGAGGAAAACGAATGAAAACATGGGATTTAACTGATTTATATAAAGGATTTGATGAAAAGTATTTAAAAGATATGGATGAACTAGAACATTTATATGACTTGTATATCGCATTTATTAAAGCAAAAGCAACAAACGATGTTGCTTATATTGAAGGATACATTTCCTTTCATGAAAAAATTTCTGGATTAGCAAGAACTCTTTCAAGCTATCCTAGTCTCGTCATGTCTACGGATGTTACCAATCAAGATGCGCCAGTTTATCTGTCAAAGCTTCAAACAATATTTAGAAAATCTACAGCAGAAGATGTCTTTTTTTCACGTTATTTATTAGGTGTTGATTTAGATGATGCTTCATCGAAATCAGATATCATCACAAGATATCGCTATCTACTCAATAGAGAGCAAGAAGAAGCAAAACATCTATTAACTGAAAAAGAAGAAATTATGTATTCTAAATTAAGAGAATTATCTTCAGGATCTTGGTCAAGACTTCAAGGTTTAACGACTGCTAATCTTCCCGTCTCATTTAGAGATAAAGAAATCACTTTAAGCGAAGTTAGAAACTTAGCTTATGATCATGATGCATCTATTAGAAAAGATGCTTATGAAGCAGAACTTAAAGCTTATGAAGCTATTGAAGACTCAGTTGCTCTTGCTTTATCTAATATCAAACGTGAAGTTGTAGTAATCAATGAATTAAGAGGTTATTCATCCGCATTATCTAAAACACTTTTCTCATCAAAGATGACTAAAGAAACTTTAGATGCGATGATTGAAGCAATGAAAGATTATCGTCCTCAATTCGAAAATTATCTTCAAGCAAAAGCAACTTACTTAGGACATACCTCTGGATTACCATTTTATGATTTGTTTGCTCCAGTTGGAAAACTAGAAAGAACTTATACTTATGAAGAAGCTCAACAAATCGTTAAAGATGGCTTTTATAGTTATTCTAAACGTTTAGGTGATTTTGCGACTAAAGCATTTGATAACAACTGGGTTGATCCTTTTCCTAAAAAGGGTAAAAGAGGTGGAGCTTTTTGCTCGAATCAACCTCAATTGAAACAATCACGCATCATGAGTAACTTTACAGGATCTCTATCTGATATCCTCACATTAGCTCATGAATTGGGCCATGGATACCATGGCGAAATCATTTCTAATAATGAACCTTTATTTTGGAGTTATCCAATGCCTTTAGCAGAAACTGCTTCAATCTTTTGTGAAACGATTGTGAACAATCATTTGCTATCAATGATTACTGATCCTAAAGAAAGATTATCTGTACTTGAGAACTCACTTCAAGGTGATACTCAAGTCATTATCGATATCCTTTCACGCTATATCTTTGAGACTCATTTATTTGAAAAATCTGAAGGTCCAATTTCTAAGCATCAAATGAAAGAAATGATGATTGATGCTCAAAAAGAAGCTTATGGAAAAGGTTTAGATCAAGATGTCTTACATCCCTATATGTGGCTTAATAAAGGGCATTACTACAATGCAGGACTTAATTTCTATAACTTCCCTTATGCATTCGGATTACTCTTTGGAAAAGGATTATATGCACAATACTTAAAGTCCCCTGAAACCTTCTTAAAGAGCTATGATGATTTACTTGCTTTAACAACAAAAACGAGTGTTGAAGAAGTTGCTCAATCGATGCATATCGATGTGACTCAAAAAGACTTTTGGCTTGATTCGTTAGAACAAGTGAACAAAGACATTCAAGAAGTTTGTAAACTCTTCAAACTCAAATAAATAAAATCAATTGTATCATTACCCATTCTATATCAGATATGATATAATGAACTCAATCATATACATCGGAGGGACTTATGAACGACCAACTCGAAACAACAAATGAAATTAGCTTATATGATATGTATAAAATACTGAAAAGTCATTTGTTGCTTATCTTAATTTTTACATTAGTTATTGGCACTTTTGCTACCATATATGCTTTCGCTATTGCTAATCCTATATATAAATCATCAGCTTATGTGATGGTTCAAGTACAGGCTGACCCAGTAACTGAAACATATGACTTAGTCAGTGCACAAAGACTTTTAGCAACAGTACAGGATTTAATCTCGATGCCTATTGTCTTAGAAGATGTCATTTCTGATTTAAATCTTAATCTGACCGTTAATCAACTTCAAAATAATTTAACAGTGCAATCGAGTACAACAAGCTTCTTTGTTACAGTTAGTTACTTATCAGGTGATCCAGAATTATCACAAGAGATTGTGGATGCTGTGATTACATCTGCAATTGATTTTGCTAACGCTAATGTTCCAATTCTTTCAAATAATATATTAAGAACAAGTTCAGCAAATTTAGGTATCTACGATTCTCCTAATAAGGTACTTTATGTGGTCATAGGTATTATTCTAGGTGGAGTAGCCGGTGTTGGATTTGCATTTATCAAAGAATTACTTAATAATTCATTTAAAACAAGAGAGCAACTTGAAGCTGCATTTGGTATTCAAGTTTTAGGTGTTATTCCTGAATTTGAAGTTAAGGAGGCAAAGTAGATGAAAGCAAAAAATATTTTCAATGGTGATCGTACAGAAAAATATGATTATCTTGTCACTAAAGAACAACCTTTGTCTTATATATCAGAATCATTTCAAAAGGTCATTATCAATTTAGAATATGTCAATATTGATGGAGATCACAAAGTTATCCAATTTACATCTACACTTGCAAGTGAAGGTAAATCAACTTTCGTTTCCAATATGGCGTATTTATTAGGACAACAAAATAAAAAAGTCGTATTAATTGATCTCGATTTAAGAAAGCCTAAGATGAATCGTGTCTTTAATGCAACGAATCGTGACGGTTTAACTGACTATTTATCAGGTAAGATTACCTATGATCAACTGATTAGACATTCTGACGAAGTTGGTATAGATTATATTGTTGCTGGTGAAAAAACAACATCAGTTGTTAATGTATTAGAATCTGAAAAGTTGAAAAACCTCATCGCAAAACTTAAAGAAATATATGATTATGTGTTATTAGATACACCACCCATAATTGCTGTATCTGATGCACTATATATTGCAAGATTAGCTGATGGTGTCATCTTCATTGTTGCACAAAATACTGCTAAAAAGACTTTAGTCAAAGAAGCAATAGAAACAATGAAGAATAATCATGTTGTGATCCTTGGTACAGTTCTTACACAGGTCAGTCTAAAACATGGAGAATATGGCTATGGTTATGATTATAGCTATAAGTATGAATAAGCTATATGATTGATATTCATTCCCATATCTTACCTGGTGTTGATGATGGATCACAAAGTATTGAATTATCCTTAGAAATGATTAAAAAGGAGATGGCAGATGGTGTTACAACTGTTTTCTTCACACCACATGTTCAATCACGTGTTACTAAAGCGAGTTCAAAGTATCATCCACCTTTATTTAATTACGTAAAAGAAGAAGTTAAAAAACTGAATTTAGACATTCAATTATTTTTAGGTTCTGAAATTTTCTATAGATCACACATTGAGACGGATTTTCAAGCTCTTTCACTTGGTGGATCTAAATATATTTTATTAGAGTTCTCACCAACCACAGAAACACCTATTGAAGAAATTGTTTATGAGATATCAACCATGGGGTTTATTCCAATAGTTGCTCATGTCGAAAGATATGAATATCTAAAATTCCAAGATTATTATAAAATTAAGAAGACTGGTGCATTACTCCAGATGAACACAACTTCTGTTTTAGGTTTAGATAATAAGAAGCTTAAAAAAGGAATCGTTTCCAAGTTACTTAATAACCAATTGATTGATTTCATCTCAACAGATACGCATAATATGGGTCTTAGACTACCTAACATGAAAGATGCGTATGAACATTTGAAGAAAAGTCATGATCAAAAATATTTAGATGCAATATTTAATGATAATGCAAAAAAGATTATAGATTCCATAGAGCATATCAAATGATATGTTCTTTTTTTATTTTTAATTAAAAAGTCTATAAACAAGCTTTCAAATTGATAGTATCAGCATTTTTTTGTGATATAATGGGTTCATCAAAGATGATTTATAGGAGAATTCATATGGCTTACGTTCAAATGGGAAACATCTATTATTTCATGTACATCACAATTGCAATTCTATTAACTGTTTTAGCAGTTGCTTTTCTCAAGAACAAAAGTCAAAGATTTAGACATTGGTTTATTTTTGGTTTAATTATGGTTGCATTTTCTATCCACTTCTTAAAAATATTGATATATCCATATACAACAGTCGAATACATATTTACGAAGGTTTCCTTCGAAAATATCTGTGCAGTGAGCACTTTAGTATTTCCTTTCTTATATTTCACTAAAAATAAAACATTAAAAGATTATATGGTGATGGTAGGTATGGCAAGTGGGATGATCACTTTCATCTTTCCTGTGGATGCCATGAGCGAGTATTTCAATGGTGAGATTATCGGATATCGAACAGCCTTTAATCTTGAAGTGATGAGATTCTATTTTGCTCACTTTTTATTATTTTTAGTGCCATTCTTAATGATGAGATATCAAATGCATGAATTATCGATTCATAGAGCATATCGTGCCCCACTTGTTTTAATTCTAGTATTGGTTTTAATATTTGTGAATGAATTAGTAATGACTTTACTACACTGGGTACCAAAAGAAGACTTATATGATCCAAGTAAAAGAAATCCTTCATTTATCTTTGGTGTTCGAGGTGATTTGACTGGTTTAGGTTTATTTTTAGGTGTCTTTGTTCCTGCTTTCATGAGAGTACATCCTTTAACTGGTGCATCATTTTTCTGGCCAGTCATTTGGTTAATCATACCTGCAATTGTTTATGGTGGACTTATTTCACTGATTTTCATGTTTATCTACGACTATCATGAAACGAAGTTGTTCTTCAGTAAAATTCTAGGTGTTAGACCAAAAGAAGATTCTGAAGCAGAAGTTATTGATTAATTGATATTTTACACTTTCATACGATTGATTTCATGATGTCTGTCATTCTTTTTCTATTGAATACAATTAAAAAAAATTAACATAAAGGGAGAAAAAAAGTAATGAATACAAAACCTAAAGGTTTTTCTTACGTAAAGACGAATTTCAACTATATCTCATATTATAAGGATGGCAAATGGGATGAAGGTACTTTACGTGAAGATGATAAGATTACTATTTCAGGTTTATCTACATCATTGCATTATGGTCAAGAATGTTTTGAAGGTCTTAAAGCTTACAGAAGAAAAGATGGGAAAGTTCAACTGTTTAGGGTAGAAGACAATGCGAAAAGATTTCAAATGTCATGTGAGCATATGGTGATGCCAGCTATACCTATAGATGTCTTCATCGATGCAGTAAAAAAAGTCGTCAAAGCCAATGAAAGCTTTGTTCCAGCTTATGGTAACAAAGATACCCTCTACATTAGACCATTCATGATTGGTATAGGCGATAATTTAGGTTTGAAACCCGCTTCAGAATATATATTTAGTATCATCGTATCACCTGTTGGTCCTTATTTTAGTGGACCAGTCAAACCTGTCGATATGCTTGTTTCAGAATATGATCGTGCAGCACCCAATGGTACCGGGCATGTGAAGGTTGGGGGGAATTATGCAGCAAGTCTTTATGCAAGATTATCTGCTAAAAAGAGTGGATATGCAGATTGTATCTTCTTAGATCCAAGAACACATACAAAGATTGAAGAAGTGGGTGTTGCTAATTTTATAGGTATTACGAAAGATGGAAAGTACATCACACCAAAATCACCTTCAATTTTAGATAGCATAACCAATCGTTCTTTAAAATGGTTAGCAATAAATGAGCTCAAGATAGATGTCATCGAAGGTGATATTTATATTGATCAACTCAATGACATAGCAGAAGCAGGTGCCTGTGGCACTGCTGCTGTGATTACGCCTATTGGTTCGATTACCAATGGGAATGTTAAACACGTTTTTCCTGCTTCTGAGGTCATAGGAGAGACGATTAAGAAATTATATGATCTAATGACAGGTATTCAATTCGGGGATATTGAAGATCCAAATCATTGGGTTACCATATTATAATGAGAAGTCACGTGGGGGGAACCATGGAACAAAATAAAACGCGCAGTTTTATTCAATATTTTAGAAGAAGATACAAGTTCTGGACTTTAATACTTGCAGCTTTTTTGATGTGTCTTGATTACTTAATTATGCTTAACTTAACACATAATCAATTATCCTTTTCACATATGATGTATATACCAATTGTTTTACTAGGTTCAATACTAGGAAGTGTCTATGGATTAGTTGGTGGAATTGTAGCTGGTTTACTAGCAGGCTATTTCATGCCTTATAACCTTTTAACTGGTGAGCCTCAATATTGGGTTGATTGGGTCTTTAGAATGTCTATGATGGCGACTGTGGGCCTTATCAGTGGGTTACTAAGTAGAAGTGCTAAAAAAGTAAGAGATCATATGAGCAATGTTTTATTTCATGATCCTAATTCAAGATTGCATAACATTAATTATTTACGTTCACTTAATTTAGAAGTGAGTCAATCTTATTTGACTTGTACTCTATTCTTAGGGAATCAAGAGACGATCGTTGATGTCAATGGTTATGAATCTTATTATATGTATCTAAATATGATAGATGATGGGCTTAAAAAGATCTATCCAAAAATTGAGATCATCTTAGCTGCTCCTAATCAAGTATGGATGATCGTTCAACAAGAAAATAAAGAACAATTTATAGCTGATATGCTCCAAATCTTATTTGCTGCAAATATCTTACCTGACTGTGAATTATTTGTTGATTATGCTTTTGGCATATCATCCCAAAAGCATTTCAAAGATAGTGATAAGACAAAATATTTTATTCAATCAGATCTTGCAGCTAGAGAAGCTTTAGCGCATCACATTACTTATATGACCTATATAGATTTAAAAACGAATAAACAATTTGAATATGAATTGTTATCTGAGTTCACAAGAGCATTGAGTAATGGTCAAATCTATATGGTTTATCAACCGATTATTGATCTTAAGACAAGTAAAGCAAAAGCTTTAGAGGCTCTAATCAGATGGGAACATCCAATTAAAAAGATGATTAGACCAGATCAGTTTATTCCAGCTGTTGAAAATACGAGCATGATCCATGATATGACCTTGCAGGTCTTTGACTGGGTATTAAAGTATGCAACTAGACTCTTAAAAGAAAAGATTATAATGAAAGTTTCTATCAATATCTCAACTAAGAATTTATATGATGAACGATTTTTTCCAAAGATGATTGAAGTGTTTAACAAATATCAAATCAAACCTCATAATGTTGAGTTAGAAATTACTGAAACAGTTTTGATGGATAAACCAGAAATCAGTAAGAGAGTTCTTGAAAGATTTGCTACATTTGGCTTTAGAATAGCAATTGATGATTTCGGTAAAGGATACTCTTCACTTGCTTATTTAGCTCAATTTCCGATCAATGTCATTAAGATTGATCGAATCTTTACATCAAAAATTTTAATTAATCCAGCGACTCAAGCCATCGTCAAAGCAACAATTGATTTAGCTAAACAATTGGGCTATGAAGTCTTAACTGAAGGTGTAGAAGATATTGAAACAGCAGATATGTTAACTCGGATGGGTTGTAATTCTGCTCAAGGGTATTTCTATATGAGACCAAGAAGAGAAGACGATATTTTAGAATATTTAAGGAATAATAGATAACATTAAAAAACTCATATCACGCCTGATATGAGTTTTATTTATCTTCAATGAGATGATATCGATGATTAATCATTTCAAAACTGGATTCTTTTTCTGCTGTCTCATAGATACTTAATAGAAGAACGAGCATCACACTATATGGAATAGCATATTGGACATTATCGATTAGCCCGTGAACTTGTGTTGCTACATAACCAATGATGAATAATGACTTTTCTAAATTAATCTTCTTAAACATGAAAGTCCCTATTTGATAGTAATGAGTCAGTAGAGCAGCTACACCAAATAATCCCATGGTTGCTATGGTTTGGATAATTGTTGAGTGGAACATAAATACTGTAGGATTTTCGAATGGGAAACTCTTAATAGATAACCATCCACCACCGAAAATCGGATACTGCTTGAAGATCAGCCAACCTTGTTCATAAATATATAACCGACCAGTTGTCAAACTATCTATATTATTTCCTAATGATCGTAGGAATTCTTCCCACCATAAGAATGCTATATCTCTTCCTAAATAGAAGATGATTAACATCGCAAATAAAAAGATAAACCCATGAGTTAAATGCTTTTTATTGCCTTTGATAATCAAAAATAGAAACATACCTAATAAAGAAACAAGTACATCCAACATGCCGCCTCTAGATTGTGTTATGAAA
This sequence comes from Bacillota bacterium, assembly GCA_018817915.1. Taxonomy (GTDB): domain Bacteria; phylum Bacillota_I; class Bacilli_A; order Acholeplasmatales; family Acholeplasmataceae; genus Peloplasma. The sequence goes on along the minus strand of JAHISX010000039.1, from coordinate 50,839 downwards.
ACAGCAGTAATTGGTAAAATCATGAGAAGCCACAACAGATAGGAATTAGGTTTCTTAAATATAAAGTATAAGTAACTTGGCATAGTTAAAGCAATATAGATTGGTGGATAATTCAAATTTCCCCATCCAAAGCTTCCTGTCCATCCAACTAAAATGCGATGATACAAATCCAATTCCGGATGAATCAAGTATCCTTGATACATATAGAAGAAAACTTCTAAAGTTAATAGTAAATTCACAAATATAAGTATTTTAAATAAATAATTTAAATTTCCTTTAATCGTACTGACAAAAAATATATAGAAACCTACGAATGTAATACCAGCAACAGATACTAAGAGTCCTTGAAATTCAAATGGTAAATAGATCAGTGGAATCAAATAAGCTAAACCGATGAGTCCAAAACCTAATAGAAACTTGCCTTGAACAAACTTTGGTTTGAAGCGAATGAAGTGAGCTATTGGACCAATTAAGAAGACAGCAAATGCAAACAACGGAAATTTAAGCAGTGAAATATCATCTAAAGGTAGTCCCGCTTTACTGATAACGAATAAGAAAGATAATATTGTAGGAATTGTATACATTGTATTCTTAAATAGGACAAGAACGATTGTATTGATTGTTACTAAAGTAAATATTCCAATCATATTATATAAATTGAAGACATAAGGTGGAGTTTCATGATAAAAAGACCACGATATAAACGTGATTGAGAAGATTAAAAAGATATAAATGCCACTATTTAAAAATGATTCTAATTTTTTCATATAAGCCTCTAGATGCTACTACATATATTATAGAGATGTTTACTCTAAATGTCAAAACATCAGTCAATAAAAAAAATGGTAAATTCACGGTTTTACCATTTTTCATCTATATTAAGGTATCCTCTATTTGAACATACCCTTAATAGCTTTGACTGAATCCTTATTTTCAGTGATATCAATACTAAACTTTGTGTCATCTTTAAATTTAATCTTCATAGATGACTTTGTCATTTTACTCGTTAAATCAACGAGTAAAACATCATCTACATTAAACACACGATAAGGAAGCAAAACATTCTTATCAAATTTCATTAAATAAAAATCATCATCTTTAATAGATAAAAACTTTAGATTCTTTTTGCCTGAGAAAAGGTTTGCTGCTTTCACATTTTGATTGGCTTTAAAATTATCAAAGCCTGCAATCCATAAATGACGACCATCAACAAAGTTTGCTTGTCCTAAGAGGACATCCAAATCTCTTAATTGATCTTTAGTGAAGGTATAACCTTCAACAGTCTTTTCTATTTTTTTCGCTTCAGTAGCTTTTTGCTCCTCATAAGCTTTTTTAGAATCACCACTTAAGTATTGTGAAGTCTCTGAAGCAATATCTTCAATCTTCTTTGAAATCTTAGTTAATATACCCATCATATCCTCCTACAAACTTTATAATTCTATTTTACATGACATCAGTAAATATGTAAACTCTATTTTGTGATGTATTCTAATAACTTTTTAGCAGCTAGCACTGGTCCATTCATATGTTTACCAACAACAGCAAGTTGAGTGTAGATTTCTCCTACAACAACTTTTTGATTAAATAACATCTCAAATTGATTTTTAAGAATGATTTCAGTATCTTTCATGCGTTGAACTGGCCCAAAAGGATTTGCGAAATAACTTTCGACTAGCCCAACTTCAGAAGTTGTTCCCTTAGCAAATCGTTTTCCTGATCTAAAGACATGAAGTGCATCATCTAAATCATCGAAGAAGCGTAAGCCTTTAGTATTTTCTTCATAGTTATTGGCATATAACACCATATCGACTTGATGGTCTCTCATGATGAAATCATAATAAGATACAGGAAGGATAATCCTTCCATTGACTTGATTAGGGTTCATAAAGATTGCACGATCTATTTCTTGATATGCATAACCACTATCTAAGTCGTCTAATCTCACGAATGCGCCGATTTCAGTGCCATGTGCGTAAATGTGTTCATCCTTCATGAAAAACACACCCATATCGTCAAAAACAACCTTCATGTCTTTGATATACTTCGATCCAATCGTTCTTAAAGCTTCTAAAGTCTCAGATTTACCTGCTCCGCTATCGCCAATAATGGCGATATGCTTCATTTGATTGTCATTTAAGATGATTTGAACCATTGCTCCATGGATCGGTAGCATCTGATGATCAATCATGGATATGTTATGTAAGGTTAACAGCATTTTCTTCATATAACCAAAATAATCATTCTTTTCAGCTCTTGAAACAAATCCTACATACATGTCTTCCTTCTTATCATATAAGTATTTGCCATCATATTCATCTTCTCTAATACCATAGATGAACAGTAGATCTGGTTTCTTATCTTTAAACTCTTCATAAGCTGCTGGTTCAAATAAATTAGATAAGGCTACGCCATGATGCAAGAAGTCTCTATGGACATAAACAAAAGCAAGTAAACTGCCGACTTTGATTGGATAAACAAAATAATGAAGTTTATTAAAAGATATTTTAGATAAAGGATTTTCATTGATTGGTTGAAATAAACCTGATCTTGTATTTGAATCAGTATAGACAATAAATGGTGGACGGGTTAACATATTCGTGATAAACCCAACATTTTGTAAATTTTGATAAGTTTCATTGTTCGTGAATTTATGAGCAACCATCATGATGTTCGCATTGATACCAGCTGGTAGTTGTCTGAATACTAAGAATTCTCTACCTAAGATGTGCTGAGTGATGGTTCTATATAAATATAGGATTCGTTGATTGAATTGGTCTGATACTTGAATCAGATCAGCAGTTCTGGCATTTTGAGCATAAGCCTTTTGGCTTGCTATGATGCCAAAACGCTCTAGCTTTCGCCAGTAATCATAAAATGATTCTGTGAAATGATAAAAAGCATCTCTTTCTTTTAAAAGACTATCTAGATAAGGATTCTTTTTCATGACATCTTGATAGTTCCAAATGAGAAGTAGCTGAAAAGCATCATGAAACAGTTGAACACGAATCCCTTTTAGTTTATCCATGATAGGGTCATGATCAGTTCTTAGTTGTCTGATATATTGAATTAAAACTGCTTCAAAACTCTTTGATGAAATGATATTGACTTCTGAGTCACATATGGTCGCATCAAAGTTTATGATTGCATAGTTTTTGGTTAAATGAAATTTTTTCATATGTTCTACCTTTCACAAGTCTTACTGGTTTATTTTACCACAACAAAGCCTTTAGATATCTTTCACATGTTTTCATAATGATGAGAAAAAAAAGGAATCCAAATGGACTCCTTAAATAGGTTTAGTATAGCAACGTCTACGCTTGTGACTCTTGTAATCGAAATCTTTCCATTGATTTTGAATCGCAACATTGAGTTCTAATTCTGGACCTGTTTCTGCAAATCTAACATGATGTTTCATTCCTGTTTTAATGCCATCTTCAAACATTAAAGCAATGACACCATGACCTTGATGTTTAGGATCAATCGCGATGAAATATAAATCGATCACATCATGCTTCTTAATCGCTCTTAGGAATCTAAAGATTCCAAATGGAAGAAGTTTGCCATTGCTCTTTTTATTTGCTTTAGCTAAGCTTGGCATAATTAAAGTTAACCCAATGACGTGCTTTTCTTTATCAAGAACAAACCATAAATATTCTAAGTCAACCAAAGCAATCATTTGCTTAATATAATAATCTTGTACTGCTTTAGGAAGTGGGAAGAACCCATAAAGTTCATTGAATGCAACATTGTACATATCAAAGCCTTCATAGATATACTTAAAGACTTCTTTTTTCTTATCACACTTAATTAATTCATAACCATAACGTTTTCTTGCTATTTCTGCACCACGTTTGACCTTTTCACTGACTTCAGTTGGCCAAGTGATTTGTTTTTCTGTCCAATCAACATCTTTAACGAATCCTAATTGTTCTAAGTGATCTTTATAATAAGGATGCGTATAGATGGTTATAAACATGTTCAGTTGATCAAAACCTTCAACGAGTAAACCCATGCGGTCCATATCGGTAAAACCGATAGGTCCAATTAAGGTATCCATACCAAAGCATTTTGACCATTCTGTTACTTTAGCAATGAGTGCTTTTGTTACTTCAATATCGTCAATCATATCAATTCTAGTAAATCTTGCAGTCTTAATCTGACATGCTTCATTCCATTTGTGGTTGATGATGCCAGCAATACGACCAACAATCTTACCATCCTTATATGCTAAAAATCTGATGGCATCACAGTACTCTAACATTGGGTTTACCTTTTTGTTAAAGACATTTCTTTCATCTAAAGATAATGCAGGAACAAATGGTTCAACCTTCTTATAAAGCTTATTGGGGAACTCTGTAAAGCGCCAACTGTCTAAATTTGTCTTAACTTCTTTAATTGTAATCATGACGACACCTCATTTCGATAATAACATTTTAACTTAATTTTACAAAAAGTTCAATGTTTTGCTAAATCTCTTTATCTGTAAAAAAATTATGTTATAATAAAACAGGTCAATCCACTATAGAAATTTATCATATAAGGAGAATTAAACAATGAAAGTAGAAAAATTAGCAAACAATCGTGTACGTTATACCTTCGAAGTCTCAGTTCATGAATTTGAACACGGTTTGGATCATGCATTTGATCATGTCCAAAAAGATGTAGAACTCAAAGGTTTTAGAAAAGGTCATGTTCCAAGAAACATGTATGAAAAGAACTTTGGTGTTGAATCATTATATGAAGAAGCACTTAATCATGTGCTTCATCATAAGTATCATGAAGCTCAAGCGCATCCTGATTATGAAATCGTTGGTCAACCTGAAATTGAAGTTGACATTGCAAATATTAAAAGAGGCGAAGTCTTTGAAGTTTCCATTAATGCACCTGTTAAACCTGAAGTCGTTTTAGGTCAATACAAAGGTCTTGAAGTCAAAGCAATCAAAACAGATGTTAGTGATTCAGAAGTTACAGCTGAAGTTAAAGCATTACTTGCTCAAAATGGTTCTTTAGAACCTAAAGAGGGTGCTGTTGAATTTGGTGATACTGCAATCTTTGATTTTGATGGTTATTTAGATGGTGTTCCTTTTGAAGGCGGCAAAGCTGAAAATTACTCATTAGAAATTGGATCAAACCAATTTATTCCAGGATTTGAAGAACAAATGGTTGGTATGCTTCCTGGTGAAGCAAAAGAACTTAATGTCACTTTCCCTGCTGAATATCAAGCTGAAAACTTAGCTGGTAAACCTGTTGTCTTTAAGGTCTTACTTCATGAAGTCAAAGCTAAGAAGACAAGTGAATTAAATGACGAATGGGTTCTATCACTTGCTAAAGAAAATGTTTCTACAGTAGAAGAACTCAATGCTTCAACAAGAAAAGAATTAGAAACTAAAAAACAACAAGAAGCTGAAAATGTAATTACTGATCAAGTGATTACTCAAGTATTAGCAAATGCTCAAGTAGATATTCCACAAGAAATGATTGATGAAGAAATTAAGCATTATAAAGAAAGTGTTGAACAACAAGCTAAACAATACGGTCTTGAATTCGATATGTTCTTATCCTTATCAGGTGTCACACCTGAACAATTTGAAGCTCAAGCATTAGCTGATTCTAAAAAGAGAGTCAACACAACACTCGTCTTAGAAGCAGTTGCTAAAGCTGAGAGCATAACAGCAACCGAAGAAGAACTTGCAGTTAAATATGAAGAACTTGCTACAAGATACAACATGCCAGTTGATGAAATCAAGAAATATTTACCAGCAGAAATTCTTTCGAATGATGTTGCCATCAATAAAGCTTACAAATTAGTTGTTGATTCTGCAGTTAAACTTTAATTGAAGGGGACGCGTCCCCTTCTTCTTAAATAATTGATTGGCACTCGAGTATATAGATTGCAAATTCAATAAATTATGCTATACTATTCATGAAATACAAGAAGGATGTGAAATCATGGAACTACAAAAGAATTTACCAGCAATTATCGTGCGTGGAACAACACCGATTCCAAACAACGATTTTCGCATTGAAGTTGGTAGAAAAGTATCCTTAAAGGCTGTTGAAGAAGCAGAGAAGAACTTTGGTGGATATGCAATTATCTTAATCCAAAAGAATCCTCTGATTGAAGAACCAACCGTAGAGGATCTTGAGAGTTATGGTACTTTAGTTAAAGTACAAATGAAGATCAAACTACCCAATGATGCTTATAAAGTTAAATTTTCAATATTATCAAGAATCAAGGTTAAGGAATATTTCTTAACGGATCCTTATTTTGTTGTTGAATATGAAGAACAAGAAACTCTTTCTGGAAACATTGAAGAAGAGGTTACATTAGTAAAAATGATTGTGACTGAGGTTGCATCGAATGCTCAAACCATTTTACAACCAAATAATCAAGTCATGGAAAAGATTCAACAAGGATTAACTTCTGATCGTGTATGCGATTTGATTATCTTCAATTTGAAATCAACTGAACAAACCAAATACAAGTATTTAGAAGAAAACAATCTCAATGTGCGCTTAAGAATGCTTTTAGAAGATATCAATAAGCAAAAGATGATTGTTGATCTTGAACAAAAGATCAATGATGAAATCAAACGCTCGATTGATGAAAATCAAAAAGAATATTATTTACGCGAAAAGATGAGAGCCATTCAAAATGAATTAGGTGATAAAGCAAAAAGAGAAGATGAAATTGATGAGCTTAGAACTAAAATCCTTTCTGCTAAAATGCCTAAAGCCATTGAAGAAAAAGCACTTCAAGAATTGGCAAGATACTCATCAACACCAGCTGCAATGGCTGAATCAAATATCATTAAGACTTATTTAGATCTATTAGTTGACTTACCTTGGAAGAAAGCTTCAAAGGATAACTATGACCTAGCTAAGGTCAAGATCAAATTAGATGAAAATCACTACGGCTTAGAAAATGTTAAAGAACGCATCATTGAATATCTAGCAGTTAAGATTATGACGAAGAAGAACCCACAAACTATTTTGTGTCTTGCAGGGCCTCCTGGAGTCGGTAAAACTTCATTAGCCATTTCAATTGCTGAAGCTTTAAATAGAAAGTTTGTTAAACAATCACTTGGTGGTATTAGAGACGAATCAGAAATTAGAGGACATAGAAGAACCTATATCGGAGCGATGCCCGGTAGAATCATTAAGGGCATGAAAGATGCGAAGACAGTGAATCCAGTCTTCTTGCTTGATGAAATCGATAAGATGTCATCAGACTATAAAGGTGATCCAGCATCAGCGATGCTAGAAGTTTTAGATCCTGAGCAAAATGCTAAATTTTCTGATCATTACCTTGAAGAACCATACGATTTATCACAAGTATTATTCATCACAACAGCAAACTATTTAGAAAATGTCCCTGCGCCACTACGTGACCGCATGGAAATTGTTGAATTAAGCTCTTATACTGAACAAGAAAAATTCCAAATTGCTCGTATTCATTTACTAAAAAAACAATTAAAAAATCACGGGATTACTGAAGAACAGTTCACAATTACTGATGATGCAATTTTCTATATCATTCAGCATTATACAAGAGAAGCTGGTGTGCGTGAAGTGAGCCGTTTCATTGGATCTTTAATCCGAAAGAGTATTAAAGAAATCTTAATGACTAAAAAGGCTAAGATTGAAATTACTGTAGATAATATTGCAGATTATATTGGTAAACCAAGATTCGTTCATAATCTAGCTGATGAAAAAGAACAAATCGGTGTTGCTACTGGACTAGCTTATACAGCATTTGGTGGAGATACTTTGCCAGTTGAAGTCACTTATTATTCTGGAAGTGGCAAGCTTGTCTTAACTGGTAAGTTAGGCGATGTGATGAAAGAAAGTGCAATGACTGCATTAAGCTTCATTAAATCTAAGGCTAAAGAACTAGAAATAGACCCAGAAATGTTTAATAACAATGATTTCCATATTCACGTACCTGAAGGTGCAGTCCCTAAGGATGGCCCATCAGCTGGCATTACGATTGCTACAGCAATCTACTCAGCAGTATCACAAAAATACGTGAAAAAGAATATCGGAATGACTGGTGAAATCACGCTTCGTGGTTATGTACTTCCTATAGGTGGACTTAAGGAAAAATCAATTGCTGCACATCGCAGTGGTCTAAAGACCATTTTGATTCCTAAGGACAATGAAAAGGATATTGATGACATTCCAAAAGAAGTCAGAGATGCTCTAACGATCATCCCAGTGGAAAATGTTTTAGATGTCTTCCAATATGTACTGAAATAGTTTATAATAAGAGTAGTCCTCGGACTACTTTTTTTCATGAAAAGGATGAGACCATTGATTAAAACTGCAGAATACATTAAAAGCTTAACCGATATTAAAGATGAACCTGAGGCAATGCCCCAAATTCTTTTGATCGGCCGATCGAATGTCGGTAAGAGTTCGTTCATTAATAGCTTAACCAATAGAAAAAATTTGGCGCGCATTTCTAATACTCCAGGGAAGACATTAGCCCTGAATTTTTATTTATTGAATCAAAACTTTTATTTGGTGGATGCTCCTGGTTATGGATATGCAAAACGCTCTAAGACCATTCAAAAAACATTCATTGAAATGATTGAAAATTATTTACTTCATGCCCCTCATTTAAAGATGGTTTGTATCTTAATCGATTTCAAAGTGGGTCCTACAAAAGATGATTTAGAAACTTATGCTTTTGTAAAGTCATTAGATATCGATATCGTGATTGTTGCGACGAAGAAAGATAAGATTAATAAGACCTTACAAAAGAGACAAGAATCCAATATTAAAGAAATCCTAGGACATCCAAAGAACTTCTTTGCCATTTCAAATACAACAAAGGAAAATATTAGCATCGTCAGTGATTTCTTTATTTCGAATATTACGGAGGAATAAATGAACAAGATTGCGATCTTTACCGATTCCGTTGCTGATTTAAGTGATGAAATCAAAGAACAATATGATATCATCTCCATTCCTCATTATGTTCGATTTGATTATGAGATCTATCAAGATGGTGTGAACCTTAATGCTGAAGAGCTTTATCAAATCATCAAGGAGAAGAAGAAAATACCGAGAATAACATCATCAAGATTTGAGGATTTTATTCGTATTTTTGAACGTTACTTGAATTTTGGATATGATATTTTATATATTGGTGTCGGTTCTAAGTTATCGATTGCTTATCAAAATGCTGTGATGACTAAAGAGCAAGTTAATCCAAAAAGAATCTTTGTTGTCGATTCAGGTAGCTTATCAAGTGGTTTAGCTATACTGGTTTTAAAAGCTGTAGTCATGAGAGATCATGCTGTTCCTATTGAAATTATCCAGCAACGATTAACTAAACTCGTACCTAAGGTAAAAACACAATTTGCATTAAAAACAACTGATTATTTAGTCGTTAATAAAAAAATGAATGCCTTAGCAGGCTTTGCAAGTAAAATGGTTGGCTACAAGCCCATATTCAATGTCTCATTTGGTCATCTTGAGCATTATAAAAAATCATTTGGTCAAATGAAGAAAACAGTATCTGTGATGTTAGATGAATTATTCGAATCCATTTTATATTTGGATTTAGAATATATTGTTGTCACTCATAGCTTAGCCAACAGAGAAATCTTATATATGATTGAACAAATAGACAAGCGTATACCAAGTATCAAGGTTGTTGAAACCAATGTTGGTTGTGTGCTTGCTACTGAATGTGGACCTGGTGTTGTTGGATTATCTTATATAACTGTTTAAGTTATCTGTTCATTTTCTTTACAATTGAAATCGCTTGTGCTAAAATCTAATTAGTAGCAATGATAAGGAAGAGTAGTGAGTACTGGTTTATAGAGACAGATTGGTTGGTGAAAAATCTGAAGACAGTATCCATGAAAGTCACCTTTGAGCTGAAAAGACGAACTTATAGTAATCTTATTCCGTTAAATCTGCGTTAAAGATCATGAAGTGCTAGATGATTTTTTATCTAGAACTAAGGTGGTACCGCGAAATTATTCGTCCTTAGATTATTTTTAAGGACTTTTTATTTTATATGAGGTGTTTATGAAAACTTTAGTAACGAAACGCTTAATTTTAAGATCATTAAAATTTGAGGATTTGATTCCATTTTTCACTTATGCAAGAAAGCCTAATATCGGACCAAATGCAGGTTGGAAACCTCACGAATCGATTGAAGAATCAGCTAGGATTCTAAGAATGATGATGAATGAGAATGAAGTCTGGGGTATTACCTTCAAGGAAAAAGATGAACTGATTGGTACCATTGGGTTACATGTGAGAAATTTTGAGAATGCACTTGCCAATCAAAAAGAGATTGGCTATGTGCTTGATGATACTTATTGGGGTCAAGGTTTGATGGCAGAGGCTGCAGAAAGTGTGCTAAAGTACGCTTTTAAGGATGTCGAGTTAGATCAAGTACTATGTGGACATGCTTTAACAAATAAACAGTCTCAAAGGGTCATTGAGAAAGTTGGATTTTATCCAACACATATAGAACAAAGAGAACATTTTGACCAAACGATGATTGATATACAGATGTATGAAATCAAACGTAAAGCTTTTTTAAAGGGAGAAAAGAAATGACAAACTTAAAAACAAAATACGATTTTAAGGAAGTTGAAGAAAATCGTTATCAAATATGGCTAGAAAAAGGTTATTTTAAAACTGGTGATTTGAAGAAAAATCCGTATTCAATCGTTATTCCGCCACCTAATGTAACAGGTAAGCTTCATTTGGGTCATGCATGGGATAATACCCTTCAAGATATCATCATCAGAAGAAAGAGAATGCAAGGCTTTGATGCTCTGTTTTTACCAGGCATGGATCATGCTGGTATTGCGACTCAAGCAAAAGTTGATGAAAGACTTAAATTCCAAGGTATTTCTAGATATGATCTTGGTAGAGATAAGTTTTTAGAACAAGCTTGGGCATGGAAAGATGAATATGCATCACACATTAAAAAACAATGGGCTGCTTTAGGTAACAGCTTAGATTATCGTAAAGAAAGATTTACTTTAGATGATGCTTTAAATAAAGCGGTCAATAAGGTTTTTATCGCTTTATATGAAAAAGGTTACATCTATAGGGGTAACAGAATCATTAACTGGGATGTTGAAGCAAAGACCGCTTTATCCAATATTGAAGTTGAACACTTTGAAACACAAGGTAAACTCTACTATTTTAGATATCCATTTACTCGTACAGGTGGATTCGGAAGTGCTGAAGATGGTTACATGGTCATTGCCACAACAAGACCTGAAACAATGTTTGCTGACCAAGCACTCATGGTTCATCCAGAAGATGAAAGATATTTAAAGATTGTTGGTAAGAAGGTTTATATTCCTGGAACTAAAGTAGAAATTCCAATCATCTTAGATGATTATGTGGATATGGCTTTTGGTAGTGGTGTCGTTAAGGTTACACCTGCTCATGATGCCAATGACTTTGAGGTTGGTAAAAGACATCATTTAGAAATGCCACTATGCATGACAGAAGATGGTTTAATGAATGAGATGGCATTTCAATATGAAGGTATGGAAAGATTTGCTTGCCGAAAGCAACTTGTTTTAGATTTAGAAAAATTAGGCTTTGTGGATAAAATCGAAGATTATACAAATAATTTAGGCTTTAGTGAACGCACTGGAGTTGTTGTAGAACCAAGATTATCACTTCAATGGTTTGTTCAAATGGATGTTTTAGCTAAACAAGCATTAGAAACAAAAACGGAGTTCGTCCCAGCAAGATTTAAGAAGATCTTCACGAATTGGATGACAGATATTCAAGATTGGTGTATTAGTCGTCAATTGTGGTGGGGTCATAGAATACCTGCATGGTATAAGGGTGAAGATGTCAAAGTACAACTCGAATCACCAGGAAAAGACTGGAAACAAGATGAAGATGTACTTGATACTTGGTTTTCATCTGCATTATGGCCATTTAGTACATTAGGTTGGCCAGATATCACTGAAGATTATCAAAGATTCTATCCAACGAGTGTTTTAGTGACTGGATATGATATCATTTTCTTTTGGGTTGCTCGCATGATTTTCCAAGGCATAGAGTTTACAGGTAAAGATCCATTTGAAACTGTTTTAATCCACGGTTTAATTCGGGATAAAGATGGTAGAAAGATGAGTAAGTCTTTAGGCAATGGTGTTGACCCTATGGATGTGATTAAACAATATGGTGTCGATGCTTTAAGATATTTCTTGACGACTAATTCAGCACCAGGTGCTGATTTAAGATATGAAGAAGAAAAAGTTGAGTCTAGTTGGAACTTTATTAATAAATTATGGAATATCACAAGATTCATTACAATGAATATTGATGATTTAAATGTAGAAGTCAAAGGTGAACTTACTTTACCTGACAAATGGTTGACCTCAAGATTGAATCAAGTGATTGTTGAAGCGGATATGTATTATGATAAATTTGAATTTGGAGAAGCATCCAGAGCACTCTATAACTTTATTTGGGATGAGTTTGCTAGTTGGTATGTTGAGTTTGCTAAATTATCTTTGCAAGATAAAAAAACAAAACACAATACACAAGCTGTTTTACTCTACGTCTTAAAGGCAGTTTTAAAGATGATGCATCCATTTATTCCTTTCGTAACCGAAAAGTTGTTCCTAGAAATTAGTGATGAACCATCCATTATGATTAGTGCATGGCCAGTAGCATCCGAAATAGACCTTGAATCGATTGAATATTTTAAGGAACTGATGGATGTGATTACGAAGGTAAGAAACTTAAGAAGCGAAAACAATGTTATACCTTCTAAGCCATTATCTTTCCATTTAGTTATTGAAGATCAAGCATTTTATGTTGTTTTAAAGAAGCAAGAACATTTCTTTGCTAAATTCCTAAATGCTGAACATTTAATCATTGAACAATTCCTTTCTTCAACAGAAGAAGCCATTCTTTTAGTTGGATCAAAAGTACAAACTTATGTCATTAAATCAGGCTTAATCGATCCAGAAAAAGAAAAGGAAGCTTTATTTAAACAAAAAGAACAACTCGAAGCTGAAATTAAGCGTAGTGAATCTTTACTTAATAATCCTAACTTTATTTCTAAGGCTCCAGAGCAGAAGCTTAATCAAGAAAAAGAAAAATATGAATCTTACCAAAAACAATATGAAATCGTGGTTGAAAAATTAAAGAGCTATGTTTAAACATTTAGATGAAGCAATCTATTGGATAGAAACTCAAGTTAAATTTAAGCCGAAAACAGATCTAGACAGAATGAGAAGTGCCTATCAAAAATTAGGCATTGATCTTTCTCATGTCAAAAAGATCCATGTTGCTGGAACGAACGGTAAAGGGTCTGTTTGTGCATTCATTTCTAATATCTTGATTGAAGCAGGATATAAGGTTGGAACCTATACATCTCCTTATCTCTTAAAGTTTCATGAGCGCATTAAATATCAATTCGTTGATATCAAAGATGATGAATTATTGGAATTGGTTGAGTTCATTTATGATTTCAATCAATCATTTCATGAAAGTTATGGTGAAACACTCTCTTTTTTTGAGTTATTAACCTTAATGAGCCTTATCTACTTTTCTAAAAAAGAAGTGGATGTCATCGTGATGGAAGTTGGTCTAGGTGGATCATTAGATGCTACAAGCATTTTAGATTATGATTTATCGATCATTACATCGATTGGATTCGATCATATGAAGCAACTAGGCAATACATTAGAATCGATTGCTTCTAACAAACTAGGAATCGTTAAGAAGAATCATCACTTAATAACTACTGTGGATCCATCATTACATCATTACTTTAAATCCTATATTAAAGATGTTGAAGCGACTGCTGATTACTATACAATAAAAGATCTTAAGAAAATCAGTGATATCCCCTTAATCTTAGAAATTGATGAACATCAATATCTATTGGCACTCATTGGTGAGTATCAATTACTCAATTGTTTGATTTCAGTTAAAGCAGTTCGTTATCTTTATCCTCATATGGATGACTCAATCATTCAAAAAGGATTACTCAAGACAAGATGGGCTGGAAGACTAGAAGAAATTGATCATCACATCTATTTAGATGGTGGACATAATACCCACGCCATTGATGCACTTAAAGCAACTGCTTTAGAAACATTTAAAGACAAAAAGATTTGGATTCTATTTAGTGCATTAGGTGATAAAGATATTACTGGTATGATCGAAATTTTGGAATCATTTGCTGATAAAATTGTCTTAACTAAGTTTCCTGATCCTCGATTTCAAGAATTAAGTCTTCATTTAAATCATCAAATCACTTATGTAGATGATGCACTAGCTGCAATTGCTACCTTAAAGAAACAAATGGATGAAGACACGTTACTGATTATTACTGGATCACTTCATTTTGTTGGTTATATCAAAAATAAGTATCAAAAAAGCTCATAAAAATAAGGACCTATAAAATAGGTCTTTTTCTTTGCATTAAATTCACAGAAAAAAGATGATGTTTTTCTTCATTTTTTCATGATATTTTTAGCTTGAAATTATCGCGTAGCAAAGCCAATACTTCAAGATTTAAAAAAATGTAAAAAAATATTGAAAAATACTATTGCATTTCTGAAAAATAAGTATATAATTTTTTTTGTAAATTATAATAAAACGGAGGATGCATTTGGTGGATAAAAAAGTAATTATTGAATTGTCGCATATCACAAAACAATTTGATGACGAAATCGTTGTCAATGACTTGAATTTAAAAATCTATGAGAATGAGTTTATTACTCTATTAGGACCTTCAGGATGTGGGAAAACCACAACTTTAAGAATGATCGGTGGCTTTGAAAAACCGAACGCTGGTGAGATTATCATTAATGGGAAGATCTTTAATGAATTACCTCCCTATGCCAGACCAATTAACACTGTCTTTCAACGTTACGCACTATTCCCACATTTAAACGTTTATGAAAATGTGGCTTTTGGTTTGAAAAATAGAAATGATACATATCTTTCAAATTTCTATCAAATTGATCCTACCCTTGATAAAAAAGTATTTAAAGATGTTCTCAAGAAAAAGATTGATGAATCAGTCGTTGAAGCATTAAAACTTGTTAAATTAACTGGTTTTGAACAAAGAAAGATTACCCAGATTTCTGGTGGACAAGCACAAAGAGTTGCACTTGCACGTGCAATTGTAAATCGTCCTCAAATCTTACTCTTAGATGAACCACTCGCAGCACTTGACTTGAAGTTACGTCAAAACATGCAATATGAATTAAAAGAAATGCAGAAAAAATTAGGGATTACTTTTATCTTTGTCACACATGACCAAGAAGAAGCAATGACGATGAGTGACCGTATTGTTGTTATGAAAGATGGTTTGGTTCAACAAATGGGAACACCTAAACATATTTACAATGAACCAGTAAACAGATATGTTGCCAATTTCATTGGTGAATCTAATATTATTCCTGGTGTCTATTTAAAGAAAGATTTAGTTGAGTTCATGGGTGTTAAATTCGATTGCACTGGATATACTTTCGCAAATAACGAAGTTGTTGATGTTGTCATTCGCCCTGAAGACTTTGATGTTGTTAAGCTTGATGAAGCTAAGCTCATTGGTAAAGTAACCAATAGTATCTTCAAAGGTGTTCATAATGAACTGACTTTGGATGCGAATGGTGTGGAACTTTTTGTCAATACATACGAAAATTATGAAATTGGCGAACCTATTGGCTTAAAAGTAGATCCTTATGAAATTCATTTGATGAAGGTAAATAAAGATGAATAAGGAGTTTAAGCTATTAGCAAAGCCATATATTGCATGGCTTTTCATACTGGCAATCCTTCCTATATTTGTTATGATTGGTTTATCCTTTATGTTTTCAGAAGGATTATCTTTTGAAGGCTCCTATTTCACATTTGATCAATTTTCACTTTTAGGTGAGGATTCAACCTTAACTGCTTTTGGTAATAGTTTGATGTATGCTTCATTGACTGCAGCTATCTCTTTAGTATTAGGTTATTTTGTTGCATATAATGTCTATAAATCAAACTTTAAAAACAAATTTATGATTTTAACGATTTTCATTTTGCCTATGTGGTCTAATTTGTTACTACGTAGTGAAGCACTTGCTAATCTGTTAGATGAAAATAATATCATCAATGATTTGTTATCTAGAGTAGGTCTTGGCATGGAAATAGGGCTTAGAGGTACACCAGCAGCTGTTATTATAGGATTGGTGTTAACTTATTTGCCATTTATGATTTTACCTATTTATACTGCATTAGAAAAAATAGATTATTCTTTAGAAGAAGCAGCACTTGATTTAGGATTAACCAAGATGCAAAAATTTTGGAAAGTCATATTTCCTTTATCTCTTAAAGGTGTAGCAACCGGAACGATTCTAGTTTTCTTACCTTCAATGAGTGGGTTCGCCATTCCTGAAATTCTAGGTTCTGGTAATATACTTTTAATTGGTAATATTATTGAGCAATCGTTTAGAAATATGGATTATAATCTTGGATCACTCCTTTCAATCTTTATTCTTATCTTTATATTAGGGTCACTTTATGTCGTTTCTAAAGTTGACAAGGAAGGAGAAACATTACTATGACAAATTATCCTGTAGCTACTGTTGAAGAATACGGATATAAAGATTATCGTGTTCTCCAAAAGATTTATAAGATATTCAGTATTGTTGCTGTTTTATTCATTGTATTTTTGCTTTATATCTCAATTATTATGTTAGCGATACAAAGTGTGAATTCCAGCTCAGATGTCCTTTTATTTGATACATTCACTTTGAAATGGTACGCACAAATGTTTAGTACGAGATCACTTACAAATGCAATCAAAGTTACATTTGTGACTTCAATAGTTGCAACTTCAATTGCAACTGTTCTTGGTACCTTAATTGCAGTTGGTATTTATTCATATGAAAAGAAGACAAGACAAAAAATTATGTTACTCAATAATATCCCATTACTTAATGCGGATATCGTAACTGGTATTTCATTAATGTTTGTTTTCTCCTTATTATTACCAATATTCCCTTATATCTTTGGACCAACAACTTTAATTATGGCACATTTATTCTTTACCCTACCTTATGTCATCTTAAGTGTATTACCTAAACTTAAAGAAACAGATCCAAACTTAATGGATGCTGCACTTGATTTAGGCGTAGGACCTTATAAAGCATTAAGAAAGATTATTGTTCCAGCAATCATCGCTGGTATTTTCTCAGGTATGCTCCTTGCATTTACAATGAGTATTGATGACTTTGTCATTAGCTATTTTACAACTGGTAATGGCTTTGATAACCTATCTGTTTGGGTTTATGCATCCATTGGTAGAAAGAGTTTAAATCCATCAGTTTATGCATTCTCAACCTTATTGACCATTATGACGCTCGTCATTATGTTCATTTATCAATCCTTGATGAGAAGAGGTAAGAAACATGCTTAATTTCAAAAGAATCCTTTTGCTATTGATTGTTTTGAGTACACCCTTCCTGTTATCAGGATGTGGTGCACAAAATAAACTACTCGTCTTAAATTGGGGTGAATACATCAATGAAGATGTTGTTGCCTTGTTCGAAGAAACATACAATGTTGAAGTATCCATTTCTATTGGTGATTCGAATGAGTTATTCTATTCAAGATTAAAAAGTGGAACAACCGCTTATGATATCATCGTACCTTCTGATTATATGATCGAAAAAATGATGATAAAAGATTTACTTCAAGAAATAGATTTCACAAAGTTAAGTAATTACGACCCAGTTGGTAATCCTTATTTACAAGGTTTACAAGGTATTCAAGCAACCATGCTAGAAGGAACTGAAGATTATTATGTACCTTATTTCTGGGGAACATTTGGCTTAATGTATAACAAGGATAAAGCAGGTCTTGAACAAGCTTTAGAAACTTATCAATGGCAAGCTTATTTTGATCCAGCTTATCGTCCTGCAGACACGAAGACTGGTATGTATGATGTTGCTCAATTTGCATTTGCTACAGCAATGATTTATAACGGTATTGATCCAAATGAGTTTAGTGAAGATAATTTAGATTTAGCATTTAATACACTGACTGATGCAGGATTTGTGATGTGGGCTGATGATCAACTCAAAAAATCAATTTCAAGCGGTAGCTTAGATTTAGCCTTTGTTTGGACAGGTGACTTCCTTGACATGTTTTATGTCGCTTTATCAGAAGGTCAAGCCTATGACAGTGTAAGCTATAATATTTTTATCCCTGATACGACACTCGCATTTATGGATGCGATGGTCATTCCTTACAATGCAAGACACGTTGATTTAGCACATGAATTCATCAATTGGTTCTTAGATCCTGAAATGGCTTATATGAATGCATCAACTATTGGTTATGCAACACCTCTACAAAACACTTATGATATGATTGTTGATTATGAAGGTGATGATCAATGGTTAAACGATTGGGCAAGAGCCTATATGGAATATTATGAAGATACTCCAGATTTCACTGGAATACCTCTAGCAAATCTTGAACAAGCACAAGTTAATTCGCTGACCTTGATGGTCAATAATGTTAAAACGAATTAAGGGGTTGCAATTTAAAAACAATGTGTGTATAATCATAGTTAAATTCGAAGATTGAGAAAAGTAACTTACTAGAAAAGTATCTAGCGAGCTCGTGGTGGTGAAAGACGAGCATACAAAATCTAACAAGTGAATGGCCTCATGAGAAGCAAGGTGAAGTTAGTAGCCTTTAGCCGGGAGTTCCCGTTATAGGACAAAAATATAAAAGTCTTAAATGATGGAGTATTTTGTTAAAGGAGAAATTCTTTTCTGATTTCTTGAACTTGGGTGGCACCACGAGCTATTCGTCCCAATAATGACGGATAGCTCTTTTTTATTATCCTTCGTTCAAGAACAACAAATACATCCCAAGACGGAAAGGGAAAGTGTATGGAATTTGGTAAATTTGGTGGACAATTTGTCCCAGGACCAATCTTAGTAGCGGTCAAAGAAGTTGAGGAGGCTTATAATCTATATAAGCATGATGAGGCATTTTTAAAGGAATTTGAGTTCTATTTAAATGAATATGCAAACAGACCTTCATTGTTATATTTTGCTCAAAATATGACAAAAGAGCTTGGTGGAGCTAAAATTTATTTAAAAAGAGAAGATTTAAACCACACTGGAGCACATAAGATCAATAATGTGTTAGGTCAAGCACTTTTAGCTAAACGCATGGGGAAGAAAAAACTCATTGCTGAAACTGGTGCTGGGCAGCATGGTGTAGCAACAGCCACAGCAGCTGCACTTTTGGGTATGGAATGTGAAGTCCATATGGGTGCTGTTGATGTTGAAAAACAAAGTTTAAATGTTTATCGTATGGAGCTTTTAGGATGCAAAGTTGTCTCAGTCGAATTTGGACTTAAGACATTAAAAGAAGCTGTTGATAGTGCATTAATGAAATGGAGTACGGAATTAGTAGATACTTATTACTTAATCGGTTCTGTTGTCGGCCCACATCCTTATCCAACGATGGTTAGAGACTTTCAAAAGGTGATTGGTAAAGAAATTAAATCTCAAATACTCGAAAAAGAAGGTAGATTACCTGATGCAGTCATCGCTTGTGTTGGTGGTGGGTCAAATGCTATGGGTGCATTCTATCAATTTATTGATGAACCTTCAGTACGCCTGATCGGTGCAGAAGCTGCAGGCAGAGGACTAAATGAAGTAGGTGGACATGCAGCAACAATGTCATTAGGTGTTGAAGGTGTCATTCACGGAATGAATACACTCGTTCTTTTAGATGAAGAAGGAGAAATTGCTCCAGTATATTCTTTATCTGCAGGGCTTGACTATCCTGGTATTGGACCTGAACATGCTTACTTAAAGGAAATCAATCGTGTCGAATATGAAGCCATTACAGATGAAGAAGCTGTTTCAGCTTTTGAATTTCTATCCAAAATTGAAGGAATTATTCCAGCAATTGAGAGTGCACACGCAGTAGCTCAAGCAATCAAGCTTGCTCCAACGCTTGACAAAGATAAGATTATTGTCATTAACTTATCAGGTCGTGGTGATAAAGATGTAAAACAAGTTGCAAGATACAGAGGATACAAACTGATTGATTAATCAACAAAGTTTACTCATTATTATGGGTAAACTTTTTCATTTCTTTAGTATAATTAGAGTAATAACATAAAAAAAGTGAGGATTATCATGTTTTTATTTGATGAGCGTTATGCTTATTTTGAAATGTTTTCAGTGCAGCATTTTGCTGCAGTCCTATGCTTCATAGCTTTAATTGTTATAATGATTATCTTTAGAAATCAAATAAGTGATAGAGTAGATCTTTGGCTAAGAAGATCTGTAGCAGTGATGATGGTATCTTTTGAATGGATATTCTATGCTTGGACAATAGCAAATGGTGGATTATCGTTAAGCTTGTTACCTTTGGGTGTTTGTTCAACTTCGATGTATTTTACGAGTTATGCATTATGGACAAAAAACGAGAAAGTTTTTCAATTTATTTTCCCTTGGGCTATTGCTGGTTCATTAATCAGTTTGGTTGTAGCTAATTTGCATTATTCATTCCCACATTTCAGATATATTCATTATTTTGGGAATCATGGATTCTTCTTAACAGCAAACCTTTATTTCTTAATTGTTTTGAAATTTAGATTTAGCTATAAGAACCTATTAAAGTCAGGTGCTATTTTATTTATATATGCACTTGTAATGTATCCGATAAACTTCCTACTTGATACCAACCATTTATTCTTACGTGAAATTCCTATAGAAGCAGCACCAATGTATAGTTTCTTAGGTGATTCTTGGGTCATTGGCTTTGTATTTTCAATCTTTTTATTATTTCATATTATTTATATTCCTCTATATTTTTATAATAAGAAATACCCCATACCAAGTCCGATCTAATAAAGTAAATATGACTGACCTTCTCTATCATAAATAAGAGGAGGTTTTTTTATGTATCTTGTTAAAGAAATGCCTAAGGAAGAAAGACCGAGAGAAAGATTAATTGAATATGGGGTCTCTGCTTTATCTAATGAAGAATTATTAGCTATTTTATTGAGAACAGGAAGAAAAGATTTATCAGTTCTTGAATTATCAAAACATGTTTTATATCATTTAGAAAAATTAGAGGATTTAAAGAGAGTATCAGTTCATGAACTTCTACAGGTCAATGGTATCAAAATAGCCAAAGCAACTACGATAGTTGCTGCTATTGAATTAGGTAAAAGATTAGCTTCGCTTCATAAAGAGAAGAAAATAAAGGTTAAATCACCACAAGATGTTTATTATTTAATGCACACGGATTTATCTCATTTAGAGCAGGAACACTTTATTTGCTTATATTTGAATACAAAAAGTGAGTTAATTAAGAAAGAAACTATCTTTATTGGCACTATCAATCAAACTTTAATCCATCCAAGAGAAATCTATAAATCTGCAATTAAACTATCTGCTGCAGCGATCATTTTTGTTCACAATCATCCAACAGGTGATTCAACACCAAGTAAAGCTGATTTCCAAGCTACAAAAGCCTTGATGGAAACAAGCACTATTATGGGAATAGATCTCATTGATCATATCGTCATTGGTCAACATGAATTTTATAGTTTAAAAGAACAAAAGAAGACAAAGATTTGAATATTTTGTGCTATAATCTATACTAAGGAAGTGATCAATGATGAAGAAAAAAGACTCTACTAAAATATTTTGGTATCTTATAGCAATCGGTTTTATTCTTTTATTTCTCTTAATGCTCTTAAGCAGTGTTTTAAATGTTGGTGATCGCCTAACGACGATTAGCCCATATTTAGCTTATGGATTTTATGGATTAGCAGTGATTTTAGTTTGGTTACTCATCATTAGACCAGTTAATATCATCATGTTTTCTCCTTCATTTTCAGTTGAAACAACTTTAGATGAAGCAACAAGAAAAAACTATCTTGTCTACAAGAGAGTTGCTAAAAGATTAATTGCACTTGATACATTCCCTCCAGAAGAAGAAAAGAAATTGCTAGCAGCCATGGGCAGTTCAATTCTCTTAAGAGAAGCATTAAATGAAACATTCAATAAACATATCAAAAAAGAAATGAATCAAGTCATAAGAAGAAATGCGAAAACAGTCATGATTTCGACAGCTATCTCTCAAAATGGAAGATTAGATTTCTTCACAGTCGTTGTTGTTAATATTAAAATGATTAAAGAATTAGTCGTAATGTGTGGTTTTAGACCATCATTTAAGAACTTAGCTAAGCTAACAACCAATGTGTTTACTACAGCACTCATTGCTGAAGGTTTAGAAAATATGGATATTGGAGACCTTCTTCCAACATCTACAGTCAATGCAATTGGAGATATTCCATTCATTAAACCTGTTGTCTCATCTGTTGCTCAAGGAATGGGTAATGCCCTATTAACACTTAGAATTGGTATCGTTGCTCGTAAATTTTTATTCAGTGATGCTAAGGAAATTACCAAAGAAGAAATTAGAAGAACTGCTTTATTAGAGGCTGCTGGCATGATGCCAATGGTCATGGCAGATGCATTCATGATGCTACCAAAAAGAATAGCAATGTTATTCAAAAAACCAGAACCAAAAACAAAAGCAAGTGATTTAAAAGAGCAAGGTGCGTAGTTGCACCTTTTCTTTTAAAAGAAATAAGTGTAAATATTTATTTTTATGGTTGCTAAAAGAGTAACTTTTAAGTAAAATAGAAGTAATGGGGAAGTTTAGTCCCAACAAAAAAAAGAGGAGAAAATTTATGAAGAAAGTTTTATTAGCATTCGTATTACTTGTTACAGTCGTCGTATTATTCGGTTGTACACAAGAAACTTTTGAAATTGCCATGATTACTGACTCTGGTGATATCGATGACCGTTCATTTAACCAAGGCACTTGGGAAGGCATCAATGAGTATGCTGCAGCAAATGATATCTCTACAAAATATTACAAGCCAACTGAAGTTAGCTTTGATGCGTATGTAGCTGCAATCGATTTAGCTGTTGCAAATGGTGCAAAAGTAGTTGTAACGCCAGGTTTCTTATTTGAAAACAGCGTTCACAAAGCACAAACTACTTATCCAGATGTTTCATTTGTTCTAATTGATGGATCTCCACATAACGTCATTAACTGGGATACAATGGCTACTTATGATGGTTCAGCTCCTGATTTCACAGTAGCAGCTAACACAAGATCAATCTTCTTCCAAGAAGAGCAATCAGGTTTCTTAGCTGGTTATGCTGCTGTTAGAGAAGGTTTAGTTGACTTAGGTTTCATGGGTGGTATGGCTGTTCCTGCTGTTGTACGTTTTGGTATTGGCTTCGTTGCTGGCGCTTACAAAGCTGCTAGTGAAATGAGCTTAACAAATTTTGAATTTGCTCCAGAACATTATGTATACTTAAATTCATTTGCTCCAAGCGATGAAACAAAGATTATGGCTGGTGCTTGGTATTCAGCTGGTGTTGAAGCAATCTTTGCTGCTGCTGGTGGTGCTGGTAACTCAGTTATGGCTGCTGCTCAAGATGCTGCAAATAAATGGGCAATTGGTGTTGACGTTGACCAATCTAACCTTTCTACACGTGTTCTTACTTCAGCAATGAAGGGATTAGGAACTGCTGTTCAAGGTGCTTTAGCTGATTATTATGCTGGTACTTTTGAAGGTGGCGTTTCTGTTACATTAGGTGCTGCAGAAGATGCAATTGGTTTACCAACAGTAACTGATTCATGGAGATTAGAAGTATTCTCAGTATCTTCATACAACATTCTATTCAATAAATTAGCTGATGGTACAATCGTTGTTCCAACGGATGCTGCTGGTTTACAAGCATATGTAACTGGTTTGGAATTCACTTGGGATGCTGCTTTAACAGAAGCTGTTAGTCCTACTGCTTAATATTTAAAAATAATCATGATTGAGCATAAGGGGAAAGTTCGCTTTCCCCTTATTTCTAATCAAAAGGGGTGAATGGCTTGAAGTACAAAGTTGAAATGAAGCATATTACAAAAGTCTTTGGAACTCTAGTTGCTAATGATGATGTTTCCATAGCGATTAAACCAGGTGAAATATACGCTCTTTTAGGAGAAAACGGTGCTGGTAAAAGTACATTAATGTCAATTCTTTTTGGTTTATATAAACCAGAAAAAGGTGAAATATTCATCGATGGCAAATCTGTTGAGATCAATAATCCCAATGATGCCAACAAAATTGGTATTGGGATGGTTCATCAACATTTCAAACTCGTTGATACTTTCACAGTATTAGAAAATATTATTTTAGGTGTTGAAGATGTTAAGCATGGTATTCTTCAATATGATAATGCAGTAAGCAAAATTAAAAATTTGATAGAAACATATCAACTCAACGTTGACTTAGACGCTTATATTAAAGATATTACAGTTGGTCAACAACAAAGGGTTGAAATTTTAAAAATGTTGTATCGCGATAGCGATATACTGATCTTCGATGAACCAACAGCGGTATTGACACCACAAGAAATTCAGGAGTTAATCAATATCATCAAAGGATTTGCTAAAGAAGGCAAAACGATTATTCTTATCACCCATAAACTCAATGAAATAAAAGCTGTTGCAGATACCTGCATGGTTTTAAGACGTGGTAAGGCGATTGGAACCGTCAAGGTTTCAGACGTTTCAGTTGAAAAAATGGCTGAAATGATGGTCGGTAGAGAAGTCTTATTTACAATTGAAAAAGAAGACATCACACCTGGTGAAAATATTTTTAAAGTTGAAAATGTGAGTATTGAAGGCCGTGGTAAAAAAGTTGTTAAAGATGTCAGTTTTAACGTATCCAAAGGAGAAATCGTTGGTATAGCTGGTATTGATGGTAATGGACAAACGGAGTTGATTCATGCTCTGACTGGTTTGATACCACTGCACCATGGAACAGTCACCTTAAATGGTTATGATATCTCAAGATCAAACATCCGACAAAAATATGAAAAAGGGATGTCTCATATTCCAGAAGATCGACAAAAACATGGTGTCATCATGGATTTCGATTTGCAAAGTAATTTGATTTTACAAAATTTCTATCAACCAAAATATCAAAAAAACAAGTTTCTTCGATTTGATGCAATCTTAGACAATGCAAATACTTTAATTGAACAATTTGACATCAGAAGTGAAGGTGGCGCAAAAACCATACTTCGATCCATGAGTGGTGGCAACCAGCAGAAGGCAATTTTAGGTAGAGAAATGGCAAGAGAGCATGATTTTTTAATTGCTGTACAGCCAACACGTGGTTTAGATGTCGGAGCGATTGAGTATATTCATAGTCAATTACTTGCTGAAAGAAAAAGAGGAAAAGCTATATTACTCGTATCTTTAGAAATTGAAGAAGTTATGAATCTATCTGATCGAATCCTAGTGATGTATGAAGGAGAAATCGTTGGAGAACTCAATCCAAAAGAAGTATCGATCAACGATTTGGGTCTCTATATGTCTGGTGCAAAGCGAGGTGTAAGTCATGACTAAGATGAAAAAAATGATGAAGAAATTTTTTATAACACTTAAACCAAGTTTGATTGCTATTGGATTCGGTTTGCTCATTGGATTGATTGTCATGTTGATCTTTAATCCAGGTGATGCATTTCCTGCATTATTTACACTTTTAATTGGTGGATTTAATGGTGGACTGATTGGTATAGGCAACATGCTTTATCAAGCAGCACCAATTATTTTAACTGGTCTTGCGGTTGCATTTGCATTTAAAACAGGTTTATTTAACATTGGTGCTTCAGGTCAAATGATGATTGGTGCTTATGTTGCAATTTATATTGGTGTTAAATGGGAACTACCAGGTGGTATTCATTGGATCGTTGCAATGCTCATCGGTACACTGGCAGGAGGATTATGGGGTCTTATCCCAGGCTTACTGAAGGCGATTAGTAATGTCAACGAAGTTATTTCATCAATCATGATGAACTATATTGCTGGTCATTTGTTAATCTTTTTAATTAGAACCACCATTTTTAATGGTAGTTACTCAAGATCGATGAATATTTTACCAACTGCACAACTACCCATGTTGACCTCTATCTTCCCAGGGTCAAGTGCAAATATTGGTATTTTAATTGCAATAGCAGTTGCAATCATCATCCATATAGTCATTCACAAAACAACACTTGGTTTCCAACTTAGAGCTTCAGGATTTTCG
Source organism: Bacillota bacterium (assembly GCA_018817915.1). Classification (GTDB taxonomy): domain Bacteria; phylum Bacillota_I; class Bacilli_A; order Acholeplasmatales; family Acholeplasmataceae; genus Peloplasma. Next base: position 24,672 of record JAHISX010000039.1, on the reverse strand, counting down.
ATGGATGGTAGTAAATATGCTGGGATGAACACGAAAGCCAATATCATCACAGCTATGTCCATTTCCGGGTTGTTAGCTGGTTTAGCTGGTGCTCTAGCTTATTTGGTTGTCGGAAAGACAATTGGGACTGCGTTTGAAATATTCCCTCAAGGTTTTGATGGTATATCTGTTGCTCTTCTTGGTTTAGGTGAGCCAATGGGTGCATTATTTGCAGGTCTTTTCTTAAGTAATCTTCGCATGGGTGGATTTTATATGCAAACCTATGGATTTGTTCCTCAAATTATTGATATGATTATTTCTGTTATCATTTATGTCACAGCAATTTCCATAGCACTTCAAGCTGCACTTAAGGTTTATGGTGATCGCCTAAGAGCATGGTTTAAGAATCGTAAGTTGAAGGAGGAAGTGTAGTATGGACATACTCTATCAACTCGTACAAAATACATATGTCAGCATGACTGTTTTACTGATTGTTGCACTGGGTGGCTTACTTGCTGAAAGAAGTGGTGTAACCAATATTGCTTTAGAAGGTATTATGATTATGGGGGCATTTATTGGTGTATGGTCAATTCAAGGACTTGAAGTTTATCCTTATTCAGGACTCACGAAATTCGTCATCTTTGTTGTTTCAGTATCTTTCTCAGTTGTGATGAGTTGGGGATTATCACTCTTTATCAAGAGGCTGTTTAAAAAAGATACTTATACCTTGTTTAAAAAGAATTTCAGCCAAAAGAAAGTTATCTTTGCAATTTGTGCACTTGCTGCATTCATGCTTGCAATATTATTCTTTGTTTGGTTAGTGAACACACAAATTCATGTTCAATTTATTCTTGTGATGGGTATGATGATTGGTGGTTTGGTTGGTGGTCTTTATGCGATGATTCATGCGCATGCATCCATCTACATGAAAGCAAACCAAATTATTAGTGCAACAGCACTTAACTTGTTTGCACCTGCGTTTGCAATCTTTACTGCACGTTTCCTTCAAGGTGGGCAACAAATTCCATTTTCTTCATCATTCTTAATACAAGAAGTCCCAGTCTTGTCTCAAATTCCAATCATTGGACAATTGTTCTTTACAAGAGTATATTTGAGTTTCTTCATCGGACTCGCACTCTTACTCATCATCTCAATTATCATCTTTAAGACCAAGTTTGGTATTCGCCTAAGAGCTTGTGGTGAAAATCCTCATGCTGCTGACTCCCTTGGTATTAATATTTACAAATTACGATTTGTAGCCGTTACTCTATCTGGTGTATTTGCAGGTATGGGTGGTGTGATCTTTGTTGTCACAACCTCAACAGAATTTAACGTTACTGTTGCTGGTTTCGGTTTCCTTGCGATTGCTGTATTAATCTTTGGTAATTGGAGACCATCAAGAATTATCTTAGCTGCAATATTCTTTGGTTTCATGAGAACCATTGCATCATCATATTCTATTATTCCATTCTTAAATGATTTTGGACTACCTAGAGAGTTTTATAATATGATTCCATATATTGCAACACTCGTTATTCTTGCGTTCTTCTCTAAGAATTCAAGAGCACCTAAAGCTTTAGGTCAAATTTATGATCAAGGGAAGAGATAAGTTGTATTTATTCAAAATAAAAGGAGCAATCGCTCCTTTTTTTGTATTCTATGAATTACCAAAGATGATGAACTGAAGATTTAATGTATTGATTGTATATGGCTTCAACACCATCCATTTGGGCCTGAGTAAGCGGTGGAAGCTTTGCAGCTTCTGTGTTCCATAGTACTTGCTCTGCTCTACTAGCACCAGGTATGACTGTACTAACTGCATCAAACATCAATATCCATCTTAAAGCGATAGGTGCTAAGTTTTCTGTATTAAATAATTTTTTTAATGCGTTGACTGCTTTTAAACCTAAATCATAATCAACACCTGAAAATGTCTCACCCTTATCAAAAGCTTCACCATTTCGATTGAAGGTTCTATGATCATCTGGATTAAATTTAGTTGTTTGATGATATTTACCTGTGAGTAAGCCACTTGCTAGAGGTACACGAACAATAATCCCAACATTATTGTTCATTGCTTCAGCAAAAAAAGATTCTGCTGGTTTAAGTCTAAACATATTGAAAATAACTTCAATGGCTTCAACACCTGGATACTTCATTGCCATCATCGCTTCTTCAATTTTTTCTACACTTACGCCATAATGTTTAATTTTACCTTCTAATACCAATTGATCCATTATCTTAAAAATACGTGGTTCAAGGTAGGCATCAGTTGGTGGACAATGCAGAAGAACCATATCCAGTGCCTCAACATCCATATTCTTTCTTGAAGCATCGACAAATTTTCTTAACGCTTCTTCAGTATATAATTCTTTTTTCTGTTCAGGTAAGTATCTACCAACCTTTGTAATCACAAAAGGATGATAACTGTGCTGTTTTGTGTATTGTCCTATTGTCTTTTCACTTAATCCACCTTGATAGACATCTGCTGTATCTAGGCAATTAATACCTTCACTTTTTGCAGTCCCAAGAATATGATATGCTTCATCATGTGAAAATGGCATTCCCCACTGACTACCTAATTGCCATGTGCCTAGTGAGATTTCAGAAACTTTAACATTCGTTTTTCCTAATTTTCTTAATTTCATTTGGTTCACCTCTTTGTTTAATTATACCACTAAATCATGAGTTGATTGTTTAGCAACTCATGTTATAATAACGTTGTATAAAATAAACAACGGAGGTATCTTTGTGAACGAAATCATTGAATCACTGAAATCCATCTATTTTTCAGAACAAGAAGCTAAAATCTATTTATACTTACTTGAAAATCCTGGACAAACAGTTTTCTTAATATCTAAAAATCTACATATCTCAAGATCATCGGTCTATCCAATCATAGAAAAACTGAAATCAGATGGTATTCTTTTATTGGAATATGGTCCTAAAGAATTATATTATGCTGAAGATCCATAAATACTTATTGATACATTAAGCAAATCATATTTAAATCATATTGAGGAAGTAAAAAAAGGATTGTCTTCAATTCAAAGTGGCATTGAAAGACAACCTTACTTAAATCTCATTGGCTTTGATAATATCATTGGAAAAGCTAGAACTTTGCTTTATGAAGCCAACGATGAAGTCTACATGAATACTGATTTAGATATTTCAATTTTTGATGACGCATTCTCTTTTCTTGAGAAAAAGGGTGTTGATGTCTTTATCTTTTCATTTCAAAAACATGAATATAAGAGAACCAATGTGTTTATATACACTTACGGCTTTTCACCCATAAGAAAAACAAGACTGATGTTGTCTGTTGATCTTAAATCAGTCCTTGTATCTAACTATAATAAAGATAGAGATGAGTGGACAGCAACACTTACAAAAAATGATTTAATGGTTCAAATTATTACAGAGCATATTCATCATGATATTTACTTACAAAAATTAAGACATGAGGTTGGTTCATCCTTATTTCAACTGTATCCAGATTTAGTTATTCATTCTAAATTTGAAAAAAGATCAAGTTCAAAACCAATCATTAAACAAGATATGAACAAATCATCGTCTGTTTAAAGATAGATTAATTTTTTCCGTTGAGTTGTAATGAAATAAAAAATATATTATTGTTGACTTTTCGGCCTAACTACGTTAAAATATCTATGTTGTACCACATAGGACAGGTTCCAAACGCAATCGATGCTACCTGGATAGTGAGTCTTCAGAAAAATAAGGAGGTGTAGCAACATGTATGCAGTTATTAAAACTGGCGGTAAACAAGTTCGCGTGAGCGAAGGTCAAGAAATCTACGTTGAAAAATTAGAAGTAGAAGCTGGCGAAACATTTGAGTTTACTGAAGTCTTGATGTTGGGTGGAGATAAAACCGTTATCGGAACTCCAGTCATTGAAGGCGCTAAAGTGGTTGCCAAAGTATTGAAACACGGTCGTGGTCCTAAGATCATCGTTTTCAAGTACAAGGTTAGAAAGAATTACCGCAAAAAGCAAGGTCATCGTCAAGCATATACAAAACTAGTGATTGAATCAATCGTCGCGTAAGCTGATATGATTAAGTCAAGGTTTGTGTATCAAAATGAAAAACTCAATCAAATTATTGTACAAGGACATGCGAATTATAAAAAGCATGGTGAAGACATTGTCTGTGCAGCGGTATCCGCAGCAACCCTAGTTACAGCAAATGCGATTGAGCACTTAGAGTTAAATCAAAAAATTGATTTAACAGTTGAAGAAGGATACTTCAAATTGACACTATCTGTCTTTGATTCCATTGTCCAAGGATTAATGGAAAATTTGGAATATACTTTAAATGATCTAGAAAAACAATATCCTAAATATATTAAAAATCAGAAGGAGGGATAACATGTTAAAGTTAAATATACAGTTATTCGCATCGAAAAAAGGAACGGGTTCATCTCGTAACGGTCGTGATTCTGCAGCTCAGCGTCTAGGCTCTAAATTAAGTGATGGTCAATTTTGCAATGCTGGCTCAATCATTTACAGACAAAGAGGAACGAAAGTTCACCCAGGCACAAATGTAGGTCGTGGTGGGGATGATACACTATTCGCAACGGTAACCGGATTCGTGAAGTATGAGAAAAAAGGCCGTGACCGCACGCAGGTATCAGTTTACGAAGGATAACCTAGTTATCCTTTTTTTGTGTGAAAAAAGAGGTGTTATAAATGTTTGTAGATGAAATAGTAATTGAAGTTTATGGAGGCCGTGGTGGAAACGGTATGGCATCCTATAGAAGAGAAAAATATGTTGAGCATGGCGGTCCTTGGGGTGGTAACGGAGGACATGGTGGCAATGTTGTTTTTGTTGGTGAAGAAGGTAAATCTACATTATTAGAGCTTCGTTACCGTAGACACATTAAAGCGAAACCAGGTGTCAATGGTATGTCAAAAGGGATGCATGGTGCATCTGCTGAACATACTTATGTCAGAGTTCCTTTAGGAACGATTGTTTATACTGAAGATAAATCAATTAAAATAGGGGAAATCCTTCATCATGATCAAGAATTAATTGTTGCTCATGGCGGTAAAGGCGGTCGTGGTAATATTGCGATGGCAACCTCGAGAAATCCTGCACCTGATTATGCTGAAAATGGTGATTTAGGTCAAGATCTTAAAATATTAGTTGAACTTAAAGTCTTAGCAGATGTTGGTTTAATTGGCTATCCAAGTGTAGGAAAGTCAACTTTAATCTCTGTTGTGTCCAATGCAAGACCTAAAATTGCTGAATATCCTTTTACAACTCTACAACCAAATCTTGGTATGGTCCAAGTAGGCGATGAATCATTCGTTTTAGCCGATTTACCAGGTTTGATTGAGAATGCTCACCAAGGGATGGGTCTAGGGATTAGATTCCTTAAACACATTGAAAGATGTCGTGTTTTCTTACATGTTCTAGATTTAACTAGAGAAGATCCATATGATGATTACATCAAGATTAATCATGAACTAGAGATGTATAACGATACACTATTAGAAAGACCACAAATTATTGTTGCAAATAAAATCGATATGCCAGATACTGAGGAGAAACTTAAGAAACTTCAAACTCAGATTAAGTTACCCATCATGGTTATTTCTGCTCAACAACAAAAAGATGTTGATAAACTCTTATACAAAATTATTGAGACACTACACCAATCACCAAAAATCGTTGAAGAAAAGAATAATGATTTGATTAGAAATTATATCTTCAAAGATGATGAGCCAGCATTTGAAATCAATTTAGTTGATAACATATTTGAGCTATCTGGTGATAAGTTGAAGTTAATCTTTGATCGAACAGATTTTACTAAAGATGAAGGCGTTAAGCGCTTTGCTAGACAGATAAGAAGTATGGGTGTTGATGAAGCATTAAGAGAAAAAGGCGCGAAAAATAATGATATTATACGCATCTTTGGCTTTGAATTTGAATTTATAGAATAAGGACAATCGTCCTTATTTTTTTATATTAAAAAGGAAAGATTGCTCTTTCCTTAGCTTAAATGTAACATACGCATCTTAAAATTGTGACTCTTTCTAAGTAATCTTGACTCTTTATTTAGAACAGCAGTTTGAGCTTGTCTAGTTGAAACAATATAGCGCTTGTGATGAATGATGATATTTTTAAGCTCGTCTTCACGTCTAATATTCATCCGTTTATAGTTTAAATTATTCTGTCTTGTGCGCTCTTCATCAGCCAAAGTTGCTTTTGAAACGATTTGTTCATAATGGAAGGTCTTTTGTTTGAGTAAATCAATATTTTTCTCGTGGCTTGCTTGGTATTTAAGTAATAGAACCTGATTTTTAGTACTGACTGACTCTTCGAGTTCCTCAAAATTCTTATGAGCTAATTGAATGCTACTATCAATCTGTTGCATCGCTTTTTTATTTTGTTCTTCTAAAACTGATTTCTTTTGTTGGAATTCACTGTTGTATTGTTCAGCAATTGAGATTTGATTATCGTTAAGTAGTCTTAACTCTTGAATTTGTTTAGAGCTATTTTGAGTGATTTTCGTCTCTACTAATTTCAAAGCTAACTGAAAAGCATTCAATTTCTTTTGATAAGATGCTTTTTCTAGATCAAGTTTTGTTTTTACTTTATTCTTTTGTACTTGAACTTGTCGATCTTTATCAAGTGCATGTTTCTTTTGTTCTAAGAAACTTTCTCTGACATGATGATTATAGGTTTGGTTTAATGAAGTAATTAAAGAGGACATAGATTTCTTAAAGCCTTTAATCATCTTTAATTGTTCTTTTTCATTTTGGTGATAATACGTTAGCATCAAATCCATGAACGCTTGATGTGAATGGACCAATCGTTTTTCATAAGATTCAAAAGTTTTATCTAGTTTCTTAATCTCAAAAGTTAAGAAGGCATCGGATACATAGACTTCATTCTTCAAGTTTTGATAGAAGAATCCAAGTGCACCAAAATAATTATGGATGTCTACAACACATGTTCGATATATTTCCTGACTCTTATTTAAGTAACGATAGAATAATGATGCTTCATTATGTTTTGCATGTTCGAGTTTAACTTCAGCTTTTTTCTGCTTATTTGTCATTCTTTCAATTTCTCGATCAATAGGTGTAATCTCAAGATGTTTAAGATCAATAGCATGTTCAATGGAACTTAATTCTTTGCGTAAACGTTTGATTTCTTGCTCATGGTTTGCTAGTAGCTTATGATTATCCTTTAGATCGATTTGTCTACTATTACCAGATTCATGAATTTTAATGTCTTCGCTGGCTTTTAATAACTGATTAACAATCGTTTGACTACGCTCTAAATCGCTTTGTTGAATAAAGAACTGAGCTTCGAGTTTTTTGATATCATTTTCAACATATGCTCTTTTTTGAGTGATTTTGCTTATTTCTTGGTTGTAAAAGTTCATGGTGTCTTCATGTTTAAGCATATATTTGTAGCCGGTCAAATCTTCTATTTTCTTAATGTAGAACTCCTGATCAAGCGTTTGATATTCTTCAAGAATTGTGATGAGTGATTGATTGAGTTCAGTAGAAAGAAGGAGTATATGATTAATCATACCCTTGAATACTTCAGGATGAGATGGTAAATGATATAGTTCAATCAATTGATTCTTTAAATAGAGGGCTAAACTATAGTACATACGAAGGATAGACATAAAATCTTCAGTATGTTCTTGGCTCATTTCGAGTTCAATTTGATATGTTCTAAGAAAACGAGATGCCTTTTCACTACTCATACGTTGTTGATTTTTGTATTTAGCTTCGTTGATGACAAACTCACGTTTTAATTCTTCTTTAAGTGTCTCGGCTTTGATCACTTCAAGGACAAATTTATTCTCAATTAAGATGATCTCGCGATCTGACTCTATGCTCATTACATCTTGGTTAAGTTCAAATTGAATGGTCTGTTTTGATTTATTTAAGATGGCTTGATTTAGTTCTATGCGTAACTCTTGTTCAGTAATAACAAAATCTCTCTTGATTTTTTCTTTTTCTAGTTCGAGTTGAATACTGACATTAAGCACTTGAGAGTCTGCTTCAAATAAGGCGCTAGAAATTTGTTTTTCTAATTCGAGTTTTGCCTGTTTTGTTTTGAGTTCCAGATTCAGTAGATTTTCTTGAAATTTGGTATAAGCAATTGCTTGATGGGCATCATTTCCTAATAAGTTAAGTTCACGTTCTTGAACAGCAGCAGCAATAGCTAACTGGAATTCTAAAGGTAATAAGCTCTTGTTATGATTAAGCAGTAGTACATCCTTTTGATAATTATAATTTGCTTGTAATAATTTTAAGTGTTGCTCTGATGCTGTAAGATTATGATGGAAATTTAAGTCAATTCTAGCAAATTCTTGTTTTTTCTCATACTCATAAACTGTCTTCTTTAAACGCCATTCATTAATCTCTTTAAGATGCTGTTGATCATGATTAAAAAGACGACGCTGTTGTTCGCGTTGTTTTTCTAAAATATCTTTATTGGTTCTAATAATCTGCTTATTTAAATCGTTATCAAATGTCTTGAGCAAAGTCGTAAGGCTTCTATTATGCTTTTCTTTATCTCTATCTTCATCAATCGATTTAATCTCATCTCTCATCTTTCTTGCTGTGACGAGTTTATCTTTTTGAATAGTTTCTCTGTATGCAGAAAGTTTACTATTAAATAAAGTGATTGCTTCATTAGATTCATGAATAATACGTTCTTTTTTGGCTTCATAAGAAGTTTTTTGAATATCGAATATCACATTTAAGCTATTCATTTTCTCACTATATTTTTGCAAAGCTGCTTTTTGAGCTTCCTGATATTCTTGCTTAAGATCATCAATAGCTTTAGTTACTGGTACTAAATTATATTCATACTCTTTTTCAATAACTGATAAAGCATGAACATGTTTCTTTTTAATTTCATTGATTTTCTTATTGAGTTGAATGCTTAATTGAGTATAATTATTTTTAATGATTAAATATGTTTCATCATTGGCTTGATTTGCTTTTTGTCCAGATGCCTTAATCTCTTCAATCTTCTCCTGATTTTCAACCTCAAGATGAGCAATTTTTTGATCTAAATCTTTAATCTTACTTGCATATGAATTAGAGATAGCAAAGACAGCCTCTGTCTTCTCATTTTCAATTGAAGAAGTCGTCTGTTGATATGCTTTTCTAACAGATGTCATAATCTTTTGGATTGCACTGATTTCCCGTTTGTAATTATTTTCGGTTTCATTTAAATCTTCATTCGCTTTTTGGTTTGCTTGAGCAATCTTTAACTCGATTTTTTCAAATTCAGCTTTTAAATTGAGATTGATTTCATGAGATTTTTGAACTCTTGTTTTTTGACTTTTCTCAATTTCTGCATGATTTTTATCTTCAAGAACCTTCATTGAACGAAAGAAGTTTTCAATGTTAGATGCATATGCTTTATTAATATTTAAACTCTTTTGTAAATATTTAGTATCGATTTCTTGTTGGTTTTTAGATATCATTTCAATAAAAGGATTGATTTCACGCAAAAGAACCACCAATTTCTTAGAAATTGGTAGATATTTTTTATCAACGCTTAATTGTTGTTTCAAATCATTTTCAAAAGATTTTAAATATTCAAACTTTTGGATAAGCATCACATCCTAAAATAATTATAACATAATAGCTTGATATGATAGAAAAAACTCGTCAAAAATGATATAATAAAAAGAAACTATAAAAGGTCTGGTGATTTAAGTGTATGCATATATTTTAGGTAAAATAACAGAGATTAAACCAAGCTATATTGTTGTTGAGAACAATAGTATTGGTTATTTAATTATTTCGCCAAATCCGTATAGTTACCAAATGAATGAAGAGGTTCAAATTTTTACGCACCATTATGTTCGCGAAGACATAAATAATCTTTACGGTTTTAGAAGCCTTGAAAGTAAAGAATTATTTATTCGCTTGATCGGTGTCTCTGGTATTGGACCAAAAAGTGCACTAAGTATTCTTGCTACTGAACAAATTCATGAAACTATTCTGGCTATTGAAGAAAGTAATGTGAAATATTTAATGAAATTCCCTGGTATTGGTTTAAAAAGTGCACAACAAATCATTCTAGACTTAAAAGGTAAATTAGTTGACGATGATGAAGAACTTATTCCTACACATAAAAATGATGTTGAAGATGCACTCAATGCACTTGGATATTCAAAGACTGAGATTAGAAAAGTCATGAAAAAATTAGATCAAGATCAACCTGTAGAAGTCATGATTAAGCAAGCTTTACAAATGCTCATAAAGTAGGTGACTCATGGATAAAGAACGTATTGTTACTGCGATGTCCACTAAAGAGGATGAAGATCAATCACTTCGTCCACAAACATTGGATCAATACATAGGTCAAGCAGACATTAAAGAGATGCTTGATGTGTACATCAAAGCAGCACTTAAAAGAAAAGAAGCCTTAGATCATATCTTACTTTATGGTCCTCCTGGCTTAGGAAAAACAACTCTTGCCCAGATCATTGCAAATGAACTTGGCGTTCAAATTAAAATAACAAGTGGCCCTGCCATTGAAAGAAGTGGTGATTTAGCCGCTGTTTTGAGTTCACTCAATCCAGGGGATGTCTTATTCATTGATGAAATTCATCGTTTACCTAGATTTGTTGAAGAAGTTTTATATGCAGCTATGGAAGATTATGTCTTAGACATCGTCATAGGAAAAGATCATGATTCCAGATCAATAAGAATTGATTTGCCACCTTTTACACTCGTTGGAGCAACTACAAGATTCGGCGATTTATCCGCTCCATTACGCGATCGTTTTGGTGTAGTCTTCAGACTACCTTATTATACCGTTGAGGATTTAAAGAAGATTGTTGAAAGAACTTCTAAAGTCTATCAAAATGAGATTGAACTTTCTGCTGTTAACTCTTTAGCGATGAGAAGCAGAGGTACACCTAGAATTGCTAATAGATTGTTTAGAAGAGTCAGAGATTTTGCTGAAATTATTGGTGATGGCATCATCACTGAAAAAATAACAAATCATGCGCTTTCAAAATTAGGGATAGATCACAATGGTCTAGACCATACGGATTATCGCTATTTAAGAAGTATTGTTGAGAAGTTTTCAGGTGGACCAGTAGGTATTGAAACGCTCGCTGCAACAATCAGTGAAGAAATCACAACAATAGAAGATGTTTATGAACCATATCTACTTCAAGAGGGTTATATTAAAAGAACTTCTAGAGGTCGCATGGCAACTGAAAAATCTTATCAGGCATTAGGCATAAAATTTTATAAAGGATTATTTGATGATGAACGTAAATGATTTCGATTTTATACTTCCAAAAGAAAAGATAGCACAACACCCTAGTGAAAAACGTGATCATTCAAGATTAATGGTTGTTGATATCAAGACACAAAGCATTTCACATCATCATTTTTATGAAATCATCGATGAATTAGAACCAAATGATGTCTTAGTTTTAAATGATACAAAAGTCATTCCTGCAAGATTGATGGGTATCAAAGAAGAAACTGAAGCTGTAATTGAAGTCTTACTTTTAAAAGAGTTAGCAAAAGATACATGGGAAGCCATGACAAAGCCTGCAAAAAGAGTTAAATTGGGGACTAAAATTCATTTTGAATCCTTACTAACTGCAGAATGTATTGAAATCAAAGAAGAAGGTCTTCGTGTATTCAAGTTATCTTATGAAGGTATCTTTATTGAAATCTTAGAAAAGCTAGGCAGCATGCCACTACCTCCATATATCACTGAAAAACTTGCTGAAAATGATCGATATCAAACGGTATATGCTAAAGATTTAGGGAGTGCAGCAGCACCAACTGCTGGCTTGCATTTCACAAAGGCTTTACTCAAGAAGATTGAGGATAAAGGGATTGAAATCATTCCTGTAACATTGCATGTTGGTTTAGGGACGTTTAAACCCGTATCTGAAACAGATATTACAAAACATCACATGCATGAAGAAACATATACACTTTCTATAGAGAGTACCAATCGCTTGAATCAAGCAGTCAAAGATCATAAAAATATTGTATGTGTAGGAACAACTTCGCTTAGAACTGTTGAAAGTAATTACAATCAAGGATTTCATGCTGGAACCTTTCAAACAAGTATCTTTATCTATCCAGGATATCAGTTTAAAGCAGTAAAAAAGCTCATCACGAACTTTCATTTACCAAAGTCAACACTGATTATGCTCGTTAGTGCATTAGCTGGAAGCAGTCTAATCAAGCAAGCATACCATGAAGCAATTGAAAAAGATTACCGATTTTTCTCATTTGGTGATGCAATGTTCATAAAGTAATTGAATTTCAATAAGAAAATAGATATAATCTATTTGTATGGAGAAAATATATGAACATACTAGTAACTACATTTACAACCCAATATCTTATCCTTTTAGGTGTCATCCTACTTTTGATTATTGCGCTAATCATCTACTTACTAACGCGTAAGAAGAAGCCAGTACAATCATCAATTAGTCTAGAGTATTTAAATGATCTCTATGCAGCTTTAGGTGGAGCAAGTAACATCTTGAATGTAAAAAGAGAGCATCAAAGATTACAGGTTAAAGTCGATCAGATGAAGCTTGTTGATGCACAACAATTAAAAACACTTGAAATACCTGCTTTTGTTAAAGGAAAAGAAATTACCTTACTGATTAAAACACACACACAAGACGTACTATCATTTTTGAATGATAGAAGAAAAGAGGACTCTTAATGGAACAATATTTCCTAATCACATCTGAATTTGGTATACATGCGCGGCCAGCAACACGTATGGTCAATCTAGCCATGTCATTTCACTCTGAAATCGACTTATGCTTAAATGATAAAACCGTCAATTTAAAATCAATTATGGGATTGATGTCTTTAGGCATCTATAAAGGTGAACTCATCAAAATCATTGTGTCAGGCAGTGATGCTGAAAAAGCAATGTCTTCAATTGCAGATTTCATCCTCACAGAAAATCTCGGCCGTTTAGTTTAAATCATAAAGCAATCAAACGAAGTGGTGGTTTTTCTACCACTTCTTTAGTTTTTATAGGAATGGAAATGATATCATGCGTCAAAAAAAAGTTAAATATGCCACTCACGAAGTGTTAGCTTCACAAGGTGTTCTTATTGACATCAAAAAAATCAATCTGACTCAACCTAAAACCTTTTTAGAAATAGGCAGTGGAAAAGGTCATTTTATTACATCTCTGGCAAAAGATCATCCCAAAAACACTTATATTGCTATGGAAATTAATATCAATGTGTGTTATCGAATTCTAGAAAAGAAGTTAGCGCTCAATTTAGATAATTTAATCATCATCTTGGGAGATGCTGAAAATTTATTATCCTATTTAGATCATAGATCTATTGATGGACTCTATCTAAACTTTTCCGATCCTTGGCCTAAAAAAAAGCATCATAAAAGACGCTTAACTGCACCAAGTTTTATGGAGCGATATGTTAAAGTCTTAAAAGATCAAGCATTTATTCAGTTTAGAACAGATCAAATTGATTTATTTGACTCAAGTATTGAGTATATGCATCAATATATCAAAATCGAGGATATTAATTATCAATTAGAGCCCTCAAATTATATGACCGAATACGAAATTAAGAAAAGAGAACTGGGACCAATTTATCAATTGGTTGGAAAGGTAGAACATCATGTTAAAGAAAATATATAAAGATTTATTTGACCTTCCTGGAACAAGTGGCTATGAAGCAAATATTAGAACATACATGAGAAACTATATGGAAAAGTTTCCAAACTATGAGATTGTTACTGATCGATTGGGTTCTATTTTTGTCGTTAAAAAAGCAGAAGATCCAAATGCTCCAGTCGTTATGGTTGCAGGACATATGGATGAAGTTGGTTTAATGGTTGTAGGTATCAATAATCAAGGTATGCTAAAACTTCAAAATTTGGGCAGCTTAAATGGTGAAGTTCTTGTTTCACAAGTCTTGAATGTTTACACTAAAAATGGTGTCATTAAGGGTATCGTAGGTGCTATTCCACCTCATCTAAAAAAAGAACAAAGTTCAGCGATTGCCGATTTAGTTCTTGACATTGGTGCCAGTTCAAAAGCAGAAGCATTATCTTTTGGTGTTGAACTTGGCAATATGGTTTTATATGACAATCCTTTTGCTGTAACCAAAAATCCAAATCGCATCATCTCAAAATCAATTGATAATCGTTATGGTTGTGGCCTAGCTTTAGAGACAATAGAAAAATTTCATGGCGTAAAATTACCTTATACTTTAGTTATCGGTGCTACAGTCCAAGAAGAAGTTGGTCTTAGAGGTGCTGAAACAGCAGTTCAAACATTTAATCCTGATATCTTCTTTGCATTAGATGCATCACCAGTCAATGATGCATTAGATCAAGAATCATTAGGTGCTCTTGGTGAAGGCTTTCTGCTTCGTATGTATGATCCAAGAAATGTGATGCATCAAGGATTGATGGATTTTTTCGTCAAAATAGCAAAAAAACATAAAATTAACTTTCAATATTTTGTTTCAAAAGGTGGCACTGATGCTGCAAAAGCATTAGATTTAAATGCAGGTATTTTAGCAACAACGATCGGACTTCCAGCTCGATATATCCATTCAACAGCAGCAATGATGGATTTAAGAGACTTAGATGCTGCTAGAAAAATGCTTTATCAGGTGTTAAATACATTGACACCTGAACTGATTATAAAACTAAAGGAGAGTAACTCATGAATAAACTATTATATAATGGTGTGAGTATGCCACAATTCGGTTTAGGAACGTTTTTAGTAGCTCCAGGGGAAAGTGCCTATGATCAAGTTAAATACGCTTTATCCATAGGATATCGTCATATAGATACAGCTCAAATGTATAAGAATGAGGAAAGTGTGGGATCTGCAATTAAGGATTCTTTAATTCCTAGAAATGAAATTTTTATTACGACAAAGCAAATCATACATTCATCATTGGAGAAGATGCAAAAATCATTTGATGAATCTTTAAAAAAGCTTCAAACGGATTATATTGATCTCTATTTAATTCATTGGCCAAATCATAATAAAAAAATCAATCAACAAACTTGGGCTTTCTTTGAATCACTTTATGAAAAGAAGAAAGTACGTGCGATCGGTGTTTCTAACTTTCAAAGACATCATTTAATGGACTTAATGGAAACAGCTAAGATTAAACCTATGGTTGATCAAATTGAATTACATCCCGGATTAAATCAAGCTCCACTTAAAGGCTTTTTAGATTCACAAGATATTGCAACTGAATCTTATGGTCCTTTTATGAAAGGTGGCATTTTTGAAGGTACTTATCATGAAGTTCTTTCTGCAATTGCAAGTAAACATCAAGCATCGATTGCCCAAGTGGTCATCGCATGGGGATTATCAAGAGGTATTATCATGATTCCTAAATCAGTGACACCACAAAGAATCAAAGAAAATTTTGAAGGACAATTTCTAAATCTTAGCATAACCGAAATTGAACAAATCAACCAATTAAATCGAGGAAAGCGTGTTTATACAGACCCAGATAACAATGCTTGGAGCACTTATATAGATTAGCCTTAGAAAACTAAGGCTTTTTTTATTGTTTTTTATCTAAAAAAGAGATATAATGAAAGTACTTATGGGACCCTTAGTGGCCTAAAAAGGAGAAAAAAATGAAAAAGAATAATATTCAAGATTTGACTTTAACGGCAGTCTTCACAGCGATTATTTTAGTCATGATTTTTGTACCTCAACTTGGGTTTATCACATTAACCCCTCTTGTGAGTGTAACCATCGTGCATATTCCCGTGTTGATCGGCGTTTTTTTGTTGCCTAAAAGATATGCAATCTTATTAGGATTGTTTTTTGGTATTGGATCATGGATTAGAGCATTTACACCTATGGGTCCTTTAGATGTTTTATTTCAATACCCATGGATTTCAGTATTACCTCGTATTTTATTTGCTGTAGCAGCTGTTTACATCTATCAAGGATTAAAAGCAATTGATGGGAAATTCAAGCATAGCGATATTTATATGTTTGGTGCTGTTGTCTTAATCACAACATTTGCTACCTATTATGGTGCAAAAGCAGTTGCTGATTTTACGGGTTGGAATTTTAATTGGCTTGCTCCAATTGCATTAGGACTAGTTGGCATCTTTATTACGTTATATTTTGCTTTGGTTAAATCCAATGATAAGACACGCATGTTGGTACCTTCGACATTCATTATGAGTACAGTTGTTCATACGATCTTAGTACTTACAGCACTTGTAATTTTTGCACCACAAGATATCATTGATTTATTTGGAACAACAGACTTATTTGGTGTTGTTTACTCAGTTGCTGTAACCAATGGTTTAGTTGAAGCTTTAGCTGCTGTTGTGATCGGTACACCAATCGTATTGGCTTTACAAGTAGTTAAAAATAAAAGATGAAATGAGTGATTAGATGATTTTATTATTTGATGTAGGAAATACGAATATTAGCATTGGCTTATCTGATGGTAAACTTGTCAATGAAACATTTAGATTAAATACTGAAGTAACTAAAACATCAGATGAATATTATATTGCGATGAAGAGTTTGATTGATATGAAAGCAATTCATGCAGTTGCTATTTCTTCGGTTGTTCCTAGAATCACTGAAAAGCTCAAAGATATCGCGAACCGGTTTTTAAACTTAGAGCCACTCATTGTTGGTCCAGGAGTTAAAACTGGTGTCAATGTCAAGACGGATAATCCAAGAGAAGTTGGTGCAGATTTAATATGTGGAGCTGTTGCAGTTGAGTTTACTACAACACCAGTTCTTGTGGTTGATTTAGGTACAGCAATCAAATACATCTATGTTAAAAATAAAACCATCTTAGGCGTCATTATTACCCCAGGTGTTAGTATTTCCATCAAAGCACTTGTTGGAAATACAGCTTTATTACCTGATATTGATATTGAAGTTCCTAAAAAAGTATTAGGGACCAATACAATTCATTGTATGCAATCAGGTGTCACATATGGTGTAGCATCTCAGGTTGATGGCCTAATAGAGCGCATTAGGGAAGAAGTTAAAGAAGATTTTTCAGTCATTTTAACTGGTGGTTTATCACAAACAATCGCGCCACTATGCAAGCATGAACTATCCAGAGATCCTAATTTAGTACTGAAAGGTTTATTGAATATATTCAATCGAAATCAAATTTTAGACAAATAACCGGTTAATTCTGGTTATTTTTTTACCAAAATCGTTTATAATATGTATAGGTGATAAAATGGCTTACTTAGAGAATTATGAATTTTGGCTCAGTCAAAAAGAACTTGATCCAAGCTTGAAAGAAGAATTACTACAATTGAATAAAGAGCAAATCAAGGAATGTTTTTATACTGATTTAGGTTTTGGTACTGGAGGCATGCGTGGTTTAATGGGTGTTGGTACCAATCGTATTAATTTATACACGATTAGAAGAGCAACTTTGGGATTTGCAAGATACATTAAGAAAAACAATATCGAAGGTGGTATTGCTATTTCTTATGATAATAGAAAAGATTCTAGAGTTTTTGCTTACCAATCGGCAATGGTACTTGCTAAAGTAGGCATAGATTCCTATCTTTTTGATGCACTCAGACCAACGCCAATGCTATCTTTTGCTGTTCGTTATTTTAAGGGTGCAGGTGGCATTATGATTACAGCATCTCATAACCCTAAAGAATATAATGGCTACAAGGCTTATGATCATACTGGCGCACAGTTGTCTCCCCATGATGCAGATTTAGTCATTGCTGAAATTAACGCAATCACTAATCCGTTTGAAATTGAATATTGTGATGATGAACATATTCACTATGTTGATCAATCATTCGATGATATTTATTTAACAGAAGTAGCAACGATCCGGATTAACAATTTTGAAACAAAACCAGTGAAAATTGTGTATTCACCACTTCATGGATGCGGTGCCCCAATTATTCCTGATTTTATGAAGACGCAAGGTTATGCTATATATCCTTATGCACCACAAATGGTTATTGATTCAACATTTCCGGATGTCAAATCTTCCAATCCGGAAGAAGCTGTAGCTTATGAAAATACAATTCTTTATGCAAAAGAAATAGATGCTGATATTGTTATGGTTACAGATCCTGATGCTGATAGACTTGGTATTGCAGTTAAACATCAAAATGAGTTTCAACTTTTAACCGGTAATCAAACTGCAGCAATAGAACTCTTCTACATTCTAAGCGAGATGAAAAAAAGATATTCGCTTCCTGATCATGGTTATGTCTATACAACCAATGTGACGACCAATTTAATTAAAGTGATTGCGAAATCGTTTGATATGCATGTCGTTACGACATTGACAGGTTTCAAATTTATTGGTGAACAAGCAGAAATTAATAAAGATAAAGGCACTTATGTATTTGGTTGTGAAGAATCATATGGAAGTCTTGTCAAAGATTTTGTTAGGGATAAAGATGCTGTTCAGGCTGTATATCTCTTAGCTGAAATCGCAAATTTCGTGGACATGAAGAAAATGACAATGATCGATTATTTAGATCAAATTTACCAAATATATGGTTATTATTATGAATTCACTAAAAACATCATGCTTACTGGCATCTCAGGATTAGAAAAAATCAATGAGATTATGGATCATTTTAGAAAGAATCCACCAAAGATGGAAGATAAACTTCTAAAATCATATGATGATGTTTTCAAAGGTATACATGTTGAAAATGAAGAAACAACGAAATTAGATTATCCAAAATCAAATGTTCTAAAATATAATTATGAAGACAAAAACTGGGTCGTCTTTAGACCGAGTGGAACTGAACCAAAGCTTAAAATTTATTATGGAACAAAAGCAAAATCAATGGAACAAGCAAAAGCTTTAGTAGAAAAATTCAATGATCAAATTCTTAAAGAAATTGAGTCAATATAAGGAGAAATCATGTACATTCAAAGAAGAAATGAATATTTAAAACATGTGAAAACCAATTCACTATCTGTCTTTTTTTCAGGACATGCACCACAAAAATCAAATGATCAGAATTATCCATTTTCTGTCAATAGAAATTTCTTTTACTTAACTGGCATCGAACAACAAGATGTTTGCCTTTTACTCATTAAAGGAAATAAAGATGCCGTTTCTTATTTGTTCATCGCTGAAAATGATCCAGTGAAAGTCCTTTGGGATGGTGCTGGTTTGACGTTCGATGAAGCCAGTGAAAAAGCAGAACTTGAACTTAAGCATATCATCAACATTAAAGATCTAGATCATTATATTCACAATCTTCTATCAACAACTAGAAGTGCTATTTTCGGACATATCGATACATTCTATCTAGACCTAGAGCGTCAAAGTGAAATTGCTCTAGATACTGTTGGTATTACTTATGCACACCAATTAAAAGCTTTATACCCCTTCTTAAATATCATCTCAAATCAAATGATTTTAGCTGAACAAAGAATGGCAAAAGATGCTTTTGAAATCTCAGAAACCAAGAAGGCTATCAACATTACTGAAAAGGGATTAAATCGCATCATGAAGACATTAAAGCCAGGATTATATGAGTATCAAGCCGAAGCGGAATATAATTTCGTATTAAATCAGCACCGTGTGACAACTTCCTTTGATACGATTGCTGCATCAGGAAAAAATGCGACAGTACTTCATTATGTTGACAATAAAGATGAAATCAAAGATGGTACCTTAGTCCTATTTGACTTAGGTGTTAAATATGGTAATTACTGTTCTGATATTACAAGAGTCTTTCCTGCGAATGGAAAATTTTCTGATAGACAAAAAGCAGTCTATGAAGTTGTTCTCAATGTCAATAAGAAATCAATTGAATGGTTAAAGCCAGGTGTTACTGTTGATGAATTTAAGGAATATGGCAGACAATTACTGATTGAGGGTGCTAAAAAACTTGGATTGATAAAAGAAGATTCTGAAATCATTAAATATTACTATCATGGTTTAGGTCACTACCTTGGACTTGATGTTCATGATGTCGGTAATTATAGTGCGGTAATTCCTGAAGGTGCTTTAATTACTGTTGAACCCGGTTTATACATTGCTGAAGAAGGTATTGGTATCCGTATTGAAGATGATGTCTATGTGACAAAAGAAGGACCCATCAATTTATCTGCTGATCTCATTAAGGAAATTGCAGATATTGAAGATTTTATGAAAAAGTAAATTTAAATTCCAGGTCGTCGATCTGGAATTTTTTTTATAGTAAAAAATTGTTTGACCTTCTATTATAGGTTAGGAGGATAAAACAATGAAAAAAATCGTATTTTTAGTCTTATTTGTAGCTTGTTTTTTAGGATCTGAATTGATTGCATTGGGTTCTACGAATTATCAAAGTTTTGAATCGATTACACTACCATCGGGAGAATTACTTGAAGACTTCAGTGATGATGATTACAAAACATATTATAAAAAGGTGGATAAACGAAAGTTTATGGGGTGGAATGTTTATAAAGTCAATTCCAATGTCAAGATCACTTATGTTTCTGAAACCTTATTTTCTTATTATAACGATGGATATACAGCAATTGATTATACGTATACACTTGATAGAAAAGTTTCATCGAAGTTAGGTTTATCAGCAACTGGAACTATCGGAATTAAAACGTCCGCTGAAAAGGTTGCTTTTAAGAATAATTTGGATGGGTCCCTTAAGTTATCAGCTGACTATACTGTATCAACAGAAGATAAGGAATCTTATGAGATTAGCTTGAAAGTTGATCCTGGGACTCAAGTCGATCTTTATATTTATGGCGAAGGTAAAATAACCAACGGTGTAGCTAGCAGATATTTCTTTTGGATACGTGCAGATCGAGGCGGTTATGAAGTTTTTGTTGTAACAACTGAATACCAGCGTTTGGAGAAGAAAAAGATATGAAGCATGTCGTCTTCATATTTAGCCTTGTAGTGATTGTATTCATGATGGCATTACTTATTATCAATCATCAGGAAAAAGTTCCTATGAGGCTTTTAAGTGTCCAAAAATACTATAGTTATCTCTATGAAGAAGGTATAGAAATGAAAGTATCTCTTTATGTCAATGATATTGATCACCCAATTGCGTATGCATTAAGTTATGACAAAATTGAATTGATGAATGCTGATGAGAGTAAAAAGTTAGAGATGTCTTTAGACAAAATAACATTGGGTTATGAAGAATCTTATTTAAATGAGACATATCATGAGATGACAATCCATATGTTTCTCCCGGATTTAGGAGAAAATTATGTCATTGAAGATTTATTTATGCATATGGTACTTTTGGATGGACAAGACTATTTGATTAGTTTAGGTACATTATCCTTAATGAGTATCAGCTCTGATACAAATGCTTTAGACTGGACTGCACTTGAAGGACATAAAGCACCAGATTTATTCATCTCAAGACTTGGAATCATCAATATTGAATATCTAAACCTAGAACAACCAATAGAACAGATTAGAATAGGTATTGATTATTCAATTTCATTTGAAACTCAATCTGAAAAGATTATATTAACAATACCTGATGAGGATATGTTACTCGATGATGTGCCCATTGTTATTTACTTTTCAGATGGGGCAATCCAGACCATTGCTAATTTCAAATATATGTTTGATTATGAAATCTTAAAGGAAAGCGGCTTGCTAATTACGACTTATGCCCTTAATTAAATTAGATCATGCAGGTAAGAAATACTTACCTAAGACATTTGATTTGGAAATCAACCCAAGTGATTTCATTTTAGTTAGTGGTGACAATGGTCAAGGTAAAACAACTTTGATTCAGCTTGTTTTAGGATTCACTAGACCTGATATAGGTAGTATTGAGTCAAAAAAGCTGAAGATTGGTTATTTGCCAGAAAAAGCAATGCTTCCCATGTTTGTCAAAGTATTGCCTTATTTAGAGACACTTGCAAAAATAAAAAGAACAAAAATAGATCAAAATCTTTTGCTATCTTTCAACATTCCAATCTTTAAAAGTATTCACGAGTTATCTAAAGGGAATCAACAAAAGTTGGCTATTGTGTCCACTTTTATTGGTAATCCTGATCTCATCATCTTGGATGAACCCTTATCTGGACTAGATTACGAAAGTACCCATATACTTAAAGGAATCATTGAAAAAAAGAAAAATGAAGGGATGAGTTTTATTGTTTCAACCCATCAACCTGAATTATTTGTTCATTTAGCAAATCAACATATCAAGCTATGATCAAATATTTTTATATGCATTTGTTTTATTCAAAAAAGCGTGTCATATTAATTCTTGGACTTCTCGTTTGGATTGGTTTAATGATTCTATTTGTTTACTCGAGTGAACAGATCGTTGAACAACGCTTGTATAGAGCATATAATCAGCTATATTATGAACAAACCATGTCAAATTTGATCATCATCATTTATCCATTTTTGATTGTTTTGTTGATGATGGATCATGATCAAGCACATCTTAAGCCAATGATCAGTTATTTTGGAAGAACTTATATCGCTTTGATTAAACTGTTCTTTTACGTGCTGGTCTTGACATGGTTTTTTTGTTTGTTCTTCATGATCTATCATATTATCCCTTTTTATCTTACGGCTTACTATACTTATAAAGCATCTTCAATTTTTCTATTTTTAAATCTCTATTTGGATGGTTTGATGCTTGCTCTTATGATTCTCATCTTAATCAAAGATAAGCATAAACACTTTGCCATCTTGATTGCATTGTTTTATATTCTTTCAAATTGGTTGATTGAAGACCAGCAAAATATCTATTTATTTTATCTTTTCCCACAATTTTCTTCATTTTTTTCAACAATAACACTTGCTTACATCTATAAAATGTGTTATATTTGTCTAGGATTAACTATCTATGCGTACCAAATCAACTTTGAGGCTTTATAATGCTTATTATTGTTGACAAACTTTGCAAAAATGGTATAATCTTACTGTATATAAATATGAGTGAAAAGAAGAGGTACCCTCTCGCCTGATGGATGAATTCGTAGGCAAACAGTCACGTTATTAATTTGACGTTACAAAGTGGGTGCAATATGTACACACTTTTTTCTTTTCTAAATACACAGGAAACGGAGGTGGACTGCATTAAACAAATTCAAAAAAAGAATACTGATCTAGTGAACGAATCAATTCCTTATGGAGATTTACTTGTCATCGATGAAAATGGTGGTAAAGTAGGTATTATCTCACGTCGTGAAGCCTTAGCTATGGCTGCACTTAAGGAACTAGATGTCGTAGTTGTATCACCAGAGTCGAAACCAATGGTTGCTAAATTTATGGATTATTCTAAGTATCGCTTCGAACAGCAAAAGAAGCTTAAAGAAATCAAGAAGAATCAGCATATTGTTGAACTTAAAGAGATTCGCTTAAGCCCAACCATTGACAAACACGATCTGGAAACAAAATTAAAACACGCAATCAAATTCTTAGAAAAAGGCGATAAAGTCAAACTATCAATTCGTTTCTACGGTAGAATGATTACGCATAGCGAAGTCGGTAGACAAGTTATGATGAGCTTTATTGAGGCTATCGGATCAAAGGCAATCATTGAATTGAGACCTAAGATGGATGGCAGAAGTCTAATTGCAATACTTGCACCAATCATTATCACATAAAAAAGGAAGGTTACAATCATGCCAAAACAAAAAACACATAGTGGTTTGAAAAAGAGAATTAAAGTTACTGGTACTGGTAAGCTTATGCGCGGACATGCTTACAAAAACCATTTAGCAGCATCAAAAACAACGAAACAGAATAGACAATTAAGAGGCGAAACAAGTGTTCATCCTACCGATGCAAAACGCATTAAAGCTCTTATTTCTAACATGTTGTAAGAGGAGGAATAAAAAATGCCAAGAGTAAAAGGCGGAGTTACCGCAAAAAAACGCCATAAGAAAATATTAAAATTAGCCAAAGGCTATTTTGGTTCTAAGAGAACATTGTATCGTACTGCACACGAACAAGTTATGCGTTCATTAGCATATGCTTATCGTGACCGTAAACAAAGAAAAAGAGAGTTTAGAAAACTTTGGATTACACGTATCAATGCTGCTGCTAAAGCAAATGGAATGAAATATTCTACATTAATCCATGGTTTATCATTAGCAAACGTTCAAGTCAATCGTAAGATGCTTGCTGATATTGCTGTTTTTCAACCAGAAGATTTTAGTGCTTATTGCAAATTAGCTCAAGATGCAATCGCTGGAAAATTACCTAAAGCTGCAGCTCCTAAAAAAGTTGAAGTTAAAGTAGTTAAGGAAGCTCCTAAAAAACCAGAAGCTAAGGTTGAGGCTAAAGTAGTCAAAGAAACTGCTAAAAAAGTCGAAGTCGAAGTTAACGTTGTTAAAGATGCTCCTAAAAAAGTTGAAGTTAACGTTGAAGTTGTTACTGAAACTGTCGATTATTCAAAAATGCTTGTTAAAGAATTAAAAGCTTTAGCATCAGAAAAGAAAATTGAAGGTTTTGACAAAATGCTTAAGGCTGATTTAGTTAAAGCATTAACTGATTTAAACTAAAAAACAAAAAGGTGGTATATTCCACCTTTTTTTTGTATAATATATGGTAGTGTCAAAAGTTTAATGGAAGATATGGAAGATTCGAGTTAAGAGACGTATTTAGCCTCTTCAAATAAAGTGCCGGTATAGTCAATTAATTTAAGCCATTGATTTGGCATCAAATCATTATCACTTAGGACTTC
>JAHISX010000038.1 GCA_018817915.1 Bacillota bacterium | reverse complement strand
TTTTAAAAAGGCTAAAAAAATTTAACCCTTCTATAATCTCTTGATATAGTTACTTTCTTAATTCTATTGAAACAAAATTTACTTTGTCAAATTAAGTTTTTTTAGCAATTAATGTTTGTTTTTGAACAAACCTATGCTATACTTATAAATGCGCTTAGGGGTATAGTGTCAATGGTAGCATACCGGTCTCCAAAACCGTCGGTGAGGGTTCAAATCCTTCTACCCCTGCCAATATAAAAGATAAAGGACGATAATCGTCCTTTTTTGTTTTATCAGTTACTTTGATGTAATCTGAAGATATGAGTAAACTAATTAGCAGCAATAACCACCAGTTAAAAATTACTTTATTAGCATTTTAACAACATATTAAATCGCTCGAATCTTGTCATTAAAATGATGGTTCGTTTATTCAAATAATGGAATTGGATCTTCTAGTGTGCTCTCACGATAAGCTACATATACTATTGGACCATTATAACTGCTTAATGGATGGCGATACCAACCAGTTAATGCTGGATCACTATAAACCTTGTAATACTCAAAGACCCACGAATTTGAAATGGCAGTTTCAACCATTAAATGTAATACTGCTGTATGACCGGGTTTACCAAACCAATTATCTTGTTCTTGATTATATTTCATAAAGTGAAAATCAGTGTAACCTTCATAACCAAATTCAGTTTGATAATCAATGATATATCCAGTTCTAAAAGCTACTAGATACTCAGTAGAAACTGTTGGTCGGAAAGAAGCTGAAACTTCTCTTACATTTGCATATCCAAGGTTAACAAGATCAGCCATTACTTTACTTTTCAAACCAAATATACCATCGCTAGCTACCCAAGCATCATTTATTGAATAACCTGGAGTTAAATCTTGATTTACTCCTAAAGCATATCCATAACAATTGTATGTACTCATAGGTGAATGCCAACTGTAATATACGTTCTGAATTGGTGAACTTACCTTTATCGGTTCAATATACGTAGGCTGTGTTGGTGGTAATATTGGCACTGCTTGGACATTAATAAAACTTAAACTAAAAAATGAAGCCAAAAACAGCAGACTTGCTAATAAAAATTTTTTCATTTGAATCCCCCTTATTTATTTTTCTTCATTTTATCATTAAAAATTATTTAAGTCAATCTCAATTGCTAATAAATCCAATCAATTAAAGCATGCATATACATAAATAAAGGACGAGTTCGTCCTTTTTTGTTTTATCAGTTATTTTGATTTAAATTGATGCGAATAATGATGTGTGTTCCTTTGGATAATCCTGATTCTAAATGAATATCACCTTGATATTTCATCACAATATGCTTAACAATCGCTAAACCTAAACCAGTACCACCTTCTAGGCGACCTTTATCTACACGATAGAATCTTTCAAATACCCTTTGTTGATGTTCGAGATCAATACCAATACCTTGATCCTTGATATCAAATACGAAGCTATCTTTGTCTAAATAAAGTTTAATATCAATCTTTTTATTTTCTTCACTATATTTAATTGAGTTTTCAATTAGATTTTTAAACAGTTTTTGTATATCGAGCAAATCACACATCATTTGAACTGGTTCTGACTCAACATGTATTTCAATCTTCTTTTGTTTGTAGATCGGTTTCATCTGCTCAATGACACTCATAAGAATTGCTTTTAAATCCTGTTTTGTGAATAATTTTTCTTTTAAACTCTCAAGTCTAGACAACATCAACATATCTTCTACTAAAGCAGTCATTGTTTCTGTTTGTTTAACGATTTGAAGTGCTGATTCGGGTATCTCTTGATTATTTACTAAACCGTGTTCAATAAGTTCCGCATAACCTCTGATCGCTGTTAATGGTGACTTGAGTTCATGTGAAGCATGAGCAAAAAAATCTCGTTTCATCTGTTCTATAGAGCGTTCTTGACTAACATCTTTAAATAATGCTAAAACAGTCGTTTCACTTTCCATATTTTGATCTGATGATACAAAGAAAATTCGCGATTCATATATTCTGCCTTTATGCTTTAAATCGAAAGTTGAGGATTTTCTATCTAAATTTGCTGTTGAGATTGCTTCTTTAATTTGCGGATTTCTTAGTGCATAATAAGCGGGGCGATTCAAAGCATCATCATTTAAATCAAAAATCACTTTTGCATCTTCATTTACATAAATAATATTTTCTTGATGATCTAGCAAGATGACACCTTGTTTGATTTCATTTAAGATACTATTAAGCTGCATTTGATAGGCTTGGATGGTTCTTACATGTTTTGCTGTTTCAAGATTGATGCCATTCATTTCATGAAGAATATCATTAATTTCTGGATAAGGACTGTTGAGTGAGAACACCTCAAATTTGCCTTGATTTAATGAAATCATACCCTTTTTGACTTGTTGCCATGGCGTGAGCAAATTTTTATTAACTTCTTTTAACCCAACATAATAAAGAATTAAAAGACCCGCTCCACTCATAATGAGAATCCAGACCACACGATTGTAAGCAACCGCTTGATCAGCTAATGGTACAGCAACTCTTAAATAGTTACCATCATCCATTAATTTAGCTATATATAACATGTCTAGATCAATGGTTGCTGAATGTCTCACATAAACAGATCCCAAATCAACAATCTCTGGTCTTTCACTTTTATCTGTACCTATAACAGAATCATGTGTGTCAGCTAAAACCAATGCGTCTGGATCTAAAATGGTAATTCTTCTGCCATTGTCATTTGAATAACTACTAATAAAATCAGTTGCATCACCTGTATGATTTTGATAAGCAATTTCAACCTCATCAATGATATAAGACATAAACTGTGTTTGATTATTTTTTTCAAATTGATATAATGCAATAAAGACAACAACAAAAAACAAAACAAAAGCACTGAGCAATAAGATTATATTATTTCTTATCAGCTTTTTTTTCATTCAATCGAGTACCCTATACCTCTTATAGTTTTAATTTCAGTTGTTGCTTGTTCGACTTTGAACTTTTGTCGTAATGATTTTATATGCATATCTAATGTTCTGGTTTCACCAATAAAATCTGTTTCCCAAACATCTTTAAAAATGGCTTCCTTAGTTACTACAGAACCTTTATTTTTAATCAATAATTTTAATATCGAAAACTCCTTATTAGTCAAGTAGATTTCTTGATTGTTTATCATAAAGATATGTTTCTTATCATCGAGAAAAACATTTCCTAATTGATATACATTTTGTTGAATATTTTTTCTCAATTTAGATTGTATTCTAGACGTTAATTCTAAAACACCAAATGGTTTAGTCATATAATCGTCAGCCCCCATATCAAGAGCAATGACTTTGTCCATTTCGCTTTGTAAAGCGGATACCATCATAATAGGTGTTTCTTTATCATACCTTCTAATCTCTTTTAATATCTCTAGACCAGACATGCCAGGAAGCATCACATCAAGTAGTATTAAATCAGGTTTCTGTTGGTTATACTTTTCTAAAAAGTCTTCGCCTTTCTGAAAACCAAGACCAATAAGTCCTGCATGTTGTATTGTTTTATCAATGATATATCCAATCGATTGATCGTCTTCTACATAATAGATTATAGCCATAACTCACCTCTTAGAATAATAGTGTATTTTTGTGTGTTCCCGAAGCCATGAAGATGATCCATTGTGCAATGTTACCTGCATGGTCACCAACACGTTCAAAGTATTTACCAACCATTAAGATATAAATGGCATCATTAGGATCGATCGTTTCTTTCTTCAATTCCGTTGTCATTTTTTCTATGAGCTGATGGAAAAGATCATCAACTTCATCATCTCTTTCAATAACTTGGTGTGCAAGTTTTTCATCAATTTTTACCAACGCTTGAATACTAGAAAGCACCATATCTTCTACAATTTCTGCCATCTTTGATGTTAAAGGAAGCATTCTTTTATTTCTTTTTTCTTCTAGATGCAATGTCATCTCAGCAATATCACTTGCATGGTCACCAATACGCTCTAGGTCAGTAATCAGTTTCAAAATACCTGTGACGAGTCTTAAATCGCTTGCTACTGGTTGCTCTTTCCAAATGATCTTAAGTGCCATTTTAGCTATTTCTTCTTCGTATTGATCAACTTCATCATCTTTACGAATCACTTCTTTAGCTAACTCATGATCCCCATTCTTAAATGCTGTTAAACCTTCTCTTAAATTTGCCAAAGCTAAATCAGCCATGGTCGTCACTTCTTTTTTTAAAGCTTCAATTGATTGAAGCAATGATTGTCTTAAAGTCATCTTACTTCCTCCATTATAGCATTTTACCCGAATCTACCGGTAATATACTCTTCAGTTTTTTTATGATCTGGTGTTGAAAATATATGTGAGGTATCTCCATACTCAATAACTTCTCCCATAAGGAAGAATGCAGTTTTATCAGAGATACGCGCAGCTTGCTGCATATTATGAGTCACAATAATGATTGTATACTCTTTCTTTAATTCTATCACTAAATCTTCGATTTTAGCTGTTGCAACAGGATCAAGTGCAGAAGTTGGTTCATCCATCAAGATAACTTCGGGTTTCATAGCAATCGTTCTTGCTATGCATAAACGTTGTTGCTGACCACCTGATAAAGATAAAGCGGATTCTTTTAAACGATCTTTAACTTCATCCCATAAAGCTGCTTGTTTTAAAGAAGACTCTACGATCTCTTTTAACTCTTGCTTATCTTTAATACCTTGGCACTTAGGTCCATAGGTAATGTTATCATAAATACTCATTGGAAATGGATTGGGCTTTTGAAAAACCATACCAACTCTTTTTCTTAAGCCAATGATATCCATACCATTTCGATATATGTTCTCATCACTATATTGAACATCTCCATCTATTTTACAATTTGGGATTAAGTCATTCATTCTATTTAAAGTTCTTAAAAATGTTGATTTTCCACAACCTGAAGGACCAATGAGTGCAGTAACTTCTTTTTCATAGATTGGTAAATCAATTTGTTTTAACGCTTGTGTTTCTCCGTAAAACAAATCTAAGCCTTTAATATCAAATATGATTTTGTTTTCTATTGTTGTCATGCGTTTGCACCAAACTTTCTCATCATCTTTCGAGATAATAATTTAACTGTTATATTTAATGTTAATACGATAATCAATATGATAATCGCAATGGTTGTTGATAATTCTATATTTGCTGGCTCATCTGTCATCATAGACCAAATATGAACTGCAAGTGAAGTTGATTTATCCGTTAAGGATATTTCATCTTTAATTGCTGTACCTATCGCAAATACTAAAGCAGCACTTTCTCCTATAATTCTTCCAATTGCAAGAATGGTTGCCGTCAAAATACCAGATAACGCATTAGGTAAGATTACTTTAAATGTTGTTTGTGTTTTACTCGCTCCAAGTGCTAATGATGCATACCTGTAATCATCAGGTACAACTTTTAAACTTTCTTCTGTTGTTCTGATCACTATTGGTAACAAAATAACTGCTAATGTCATAGCTCCAGAGATTAAATTACCACCTGTAGCACTTGTTAATTTAACTGTTATAGGAACAAATATAGCTAGACCCATCAATCCATAGATAATAGATGGTATCCCTGTCAATGTTTCAATTAAAGAACGAATCAGTCTAGTAAGCTTATTATTTGGTGCATACTCATTCAAATAGATTGCAGATCCAATGCCTATCGGTAAAGCAATAATTAAAGTTAAGCCAATCAAGTAGAGTGTTGTGATAATAGATCCTCTAATGCCTCCCCCTGAGGTTGCAAATTCAAGCTCTCTAAATGAATCCTGTCCATCTAGAATATTAATCATATTTTCAGACCCATAAACTGATAATGCAGATGCTGCATCATCAAATGCAATTCTAATGATTTCAAAATCGGTGCTTAAATATAAGTCTTCTTCTCCAACACCTTTATTATTGAGCATCATGAATGGTGAATCGGGATGGACATAACTCACAACAACAACCGTTTTTCCTTGGAGATTGATGTCATCTTTGAGTCCTAATCCCCACTTAGTTGAGTAATAAACGTCATCAGCCAAAGTTCTCGTTGGTTCATAAATGCCAGGAATTGAGCCTTCTTTTAAATCTGCAATATGACTGACAGCTTCATAATTATGAGTGATTAAATCCCAATTTAGTAATTTAAACCCATTTAAGAAAACAAATCCTATGATCAACAATAGAGCAGCAATACTAAAGAATGAGGCAAAATATGTAATACCCTGTAAAATGCCATCTTTAATTCTACGCTTATTTGACATCGATGCCACCTACCTTCTTCTTGACGGCATTCAGTGTTAGGTTCGTAATCAAGATAACTATCATTAAAACAATGCCCACAGAAAAGCGAATATCGTAGTCGAGCCCTGTTGTTTCTTTTAAGCCTTCAAGCATGATGGTTGTCAGTGTACTCGTGGTATCTAAAATATCAAATGAATAACCTGAACGTCTGCCCCCAGCAACGAGTGATACTGCAGTTGCTTCACCTAATACACGTCCAATTCCTAAAATAGCTGAAGTGAAAATACCTGATTTTGCTGCAGCTAAAACAACTTTAAAATTCGTTTGTGTCACACTTGCACCTAACGCTAAGGATCCAAGTTCCAAGTCTTTGCTTACAGAGCGAATCGCTACTTCTGAAATAGATGCTATTGTGGGTATCGTCATAATCGCTAATACTATCACTGCAGAAATGATTGAATTTCCACCTTTTGATTGATAACCTATAAGTGCACTTGCATCATAAACAATCTTTAAAATGATCCCTGCTCCAAATAGCCCGTAAATAATTGAAGGTATTGATGCCAGCATTTCAACAACTGTTCTTAAGATCTCAGCTAATCTTTTTGGTGCTACTTTAGCGATGAATAGGGCTGTTAGTACACCGACTGGAAAAGAGAGTAATAGCGATAAGAAAGCAATAAATATCGTACTAATGATGATAAACCCTATACTGTAAAGATTGGATTGAAATGCCGTACCAGTCAACCATGTGTCTCCAGTTAAAAATGTGAAAATATTTACTGCACCTAATCCATTATTATTCGTAAAAAAAGGTGTTGCACCTTTAATTAGAATAACACCAATAACGATGAATATGAAGGAAGATGATAAAAGGGCAAAGCCGAAGAGTAAAGCTTTAACCCCTTGATCGATGACTGCATTTTTTTGAAATTTTGTCTTTTTAAAACCTGTTGATTGTTGCATAGTTGTTCATCTCCATAACGCAAGAAAAGACCCTTTTGGGTCTTAACTCTATTTTAAATTTTTATGCTCCAATTAAATCAGCCCAAGTTGTAAATGTACCATCATAGATTTTCTTTAATTGTTCTGCTGTAGCATCTGACCATGGATTGTCAAGATGAACAATCACAACGATTGCATCCCATGCTAATTGACCAAAATCATTAGGATTAACGCCAGTTTTTTCTGTATCATAGAAATCTCTAGAAGCAAATCCAACATCTTTACCTACTGAAGTATCTTTAATTGCAGGATCTTGTGTTCTCTTGTAAGCATCGCCAGAACCAGTATGATCATGTTCAGCGACAAAGTTTCCAGCTTTAGCAGTAAATGCTTGAGTTAAAGCCATTGCTACTTTTTGAATAGAATCTGAACCACCAAAACGAACTGTTACATCTGAATTATCTTGATTAATGATAGGATAATCTGCTTTAATTGAATCCCATGTTGTTGTGCTTGGTAGAGCAACTGCACCATTATTTGCGATGATATCGCTAGCATCAGTTGTTTCCAAGAAAGCTACGAATGCATAGACAAGATCTTCAACATCTTGAGATGGAAAATCGCCTTCATCTCTAACCATCCAGTTAAATGGTCTTTTTAATCCGTAAGTGTTATTAATAACGTTAGCAACTGTTGGTTCAACGCCATTATAATTTAAAGCTTTGATGGTGTCGTTAACACTCGAAAGTGAAACATAACCAATACCATATTCATCAGTAGTCATAGCTGTCATGATGCCAGTATTATCTTTAATAACGAAACCTTCAACTAATACATCATCTGATGTCTCTGCTTCAGAAAAATCAATTCTACCAAAAAAGCCTGCACGTGTGCCAGATGTTGTATCTCTTGTGTAAGCTGTGATGCTACTTGTTTCATCAAATGTTGCTTGATCCGATGTACATGCCGATAATGTTAATATAACTGCAAGTATAAGCGCTAATCCTAATTTTTTCATTTATATTCTCCTTTTTATTTTTCAACACTTTCATTATATGTAATCTTTAAGTTTACTGAAACCATAATTTAGTAAGGCTTATGTAAAAGTAACGTAAAAAAGGCACCTGCCATTGCAGATGCCTATCCTTTTCGTTGATCAATGTTTTAAAACCAATTTTTCTTCTTAAAGAATAGAACCATGCCAACTGCAATCACAATACATATACCAGAAAATAGATAGACTGCTAATTCATATTGCAAAATACCAAAGTGAACAAAATTCATACCAAAGAATCCGGTTAAAAAAGATAATGGAATAAATGTTGCTGAAAATAAGGTGAGTGTTGCCATAATCTTATTCATTTTGGTTGATTGATTGTTCATGTGTAAGTCTAAAAGATTTCTTGTAATTTCTCTGCTTTGATTCAGTCTATTATCTAGCCTTTGCAAGTGATCCTTTAAGTCTTCAAAATATGTGCTTGTTGCTGAATTAAATAAAGAGCTCTTCTTACTTAATACTTTTTCTAACTGCTCAGCAATAGGTGAGACGTTGTTCTTAAGTTCAAGCATTTTTTTACGTACATTATAAAAATCTTCTTGTTCTATACTTTTTGTTTCTAATAATTGAGCTTCAAACTCATTAACAGCAAGATCCAAGTAATCATAAACTTCTAAATGATTATCGGTTATGATATCCATGATTTGAAAAAACAAATAATCGGCAGGTAATTCTCTTAACTCCTTGTGTTCATTAAAAAGCAAATGGATATCTTCTAAATATTTAGGTTGTGTTTCATGAAAACTCACAATCACATTAGGAAACATTAAAATACTCATATAATCATTTTTTATAACTTGTTCTTCTAAATAAGAAAGTGAAAATGTCCCAAAAAGATATAAATCATTCAGTTCAAATTTATTGCGCTGATTCACATTGAAGATATCTTCCAAGACAAGTGGATCGATTGGTAGATGTTTTCTAATTTCTTGAATTTTATCAACATCAGCTAAACCTACGACTTGAATATAGTGCTTCATATTTGGATCGAATTCAAAACCTTCTACTAACTCCACTTTTTTCATATCGTATTGCCAATGTTTAATCTGCGTTGCGATATGAGAAAATGAGCCTGTATATATCATTGTTTTTGGTTTGAAATAGGTACTTAGTTTCATTTGATAACCTCCGAATAAATATCATTGCTTTATTTAGTTATATTCTACCATTTTTATACATAATAAAAAAGGACATATATTTCAATATCCTTTAGTAATTTATTTTATTTTCCGATTTTTTTATTCATATTTCTATAAGATAAAAATAGAAAAAGAAAAGCGATGCCAACTGTAGAAGCCATGATGATCCACATCGGAACATCCATACCTAAAACACCAATTTCAGCTGAACCAAATGATGTTTCGACGCTTGCCATACCTTCAGGAGATATTGTTTGTGCTAAGATTTCATATGGTCCTTCAAGTAAAATGCCTTTTAATATAATTGCCATGTGCGTAAATGGAATGAGTGATGCAACATATGTCATAGATTTTCCTAAAAGAAATAGTGGCATATAAATACCTGATGTAAACCCAATAAATGTGCCCAAAACACCAGAGAGTGCGCCAAAGGCATTGATTGACTTAATCATTGTTGTTAAGTAGATCATTAATGTAGATGAGATAAACGTGAAAAATGTAACAAGTAAGGAAACTTCGATAAACACTTTAAATGAGTACCAGTATCCTGAAAATATACCGACATATAAGAAAGTTAAAAACCACATAAATATTGTTAGGATTGCTGTAACAAGGATTGACGATATATAATAGCTTAAAATGATTTTATATCGTTTAACAGGGGTAACAAGAAAGCCATCAAGTTTTCTTTGTGATAAGTCGTTGATTAGGTTCCCCATCATCCCTAAAGATAATGAAGCGGTATTGATAATCAATACTCCACCCATCATGATGCCAGCTGTTAAATAAGTTTTTGTATTTTCGTCTAAGAATGCTAAGCCATCACTATCTGTATATTGTCTTCCAATAAAGAGAAAGTATAGTGCTAAAAGAATAAGTACACTTAAGAATGAAAAGAAAACTGCTGATTTATCTCTTAAAAAGTTTAAGATATGTCTTTTGACTAGAGAAGTTAAATCATACATTGTTTTCACCTCCAATAACGTTGATGAAAACATCATCCATAGTACCTTTCAAAACTTCGAACTGCTTAATATTATCTTTTAACAAATTGATTAAATATATTGAATCTTCTGTATCTTCAACGACAATAATATATTGATCGGCAATCTTTTCATATGATCTTTTAATCTTTTCAATAGATTCAACTAATTTAGCTTTATCATGAGGAACAATCTTCAATCGGTCAAAGCTATATTCATCTTTGAGGACTGCCGGAGTGCCTTCAGCAACTATTTGACCCTTATTGATAATAACAACATGATCAGCATTTGCTGCTTCTTCCATATAATGTGTTGTTAAAAAGATAGTGAGTCCATGTTTTTGCTTCAGGTCATCAATGACTTTCCAAACAATTTGTCTCGTCTCTGGATCTAATCCAGTTGTTGGTTCATCCAATAGTAAAATTTCTGGATTTGAAAAAAGGGCTCTAGCAATTTCTGCTCTTCTTTTTTGACCTCCAGACAATGTAGAAAACCTTTGATTTGCAAACTCCTGCATATTCAAATATTTTTCAAGTTCTTCATATCTCTTTTTAACCTCTGCTTTATTATTTAAATACAGGGACCCACGGTATATTAAATTTTCTTTAACTGTTAAAAATTCATCTAAGACATTCCCTTGGAAAACAACACCAATTTTATTTCTAAAATAGACATCATCTGTCTTGTCATTCAAATAAACTTTACCACTGTCAGCATCTAACAAAGTGGTCATAATATTAATCGTTGTTGACTTACCAGCACCATTTGGTCCTAAAAATGCAAATAGACTACCTCTTTTAACTGAAAAAGAAATATCTTTTACTGCTTGAACATCCCCATAACTTTTAACCAGGTTTTCAACCCTTACTATCCAATCTGTCATCTCATACTCCTTTAATTCACGAATGCTTATATTATACAATAATCAGGTATTAAACAGCCTTTTAAACTATTTATTTACATGGATTTTGCTTAATATACAACAAAATCTTTATTTTTTTAATCATTTGTAATGATAAAGTGATTGCAATTAAAAAGTAGCCATTAAAATTCAATGGCTACTTTTTTTGTAATTAAATTGATTTTAAAATAGGTTATTGACCAGTATTGACTTCTATATGACTTGCGTATGAACTCCAAATGTATGCTGTACTATATGCATTTTTAGTTTCTAGATCAGGCACATAGATGGTTAAGTATGATTTGGTGTTTGTGAACATAAATAACCCTCCAGTGATCAAACCTTGACCAGAAGTTTTGTCAATGATAATTGAGTTAAGATTTGTACAATCATAAAATGCACCATAAGCAATATAAGTAATATTCGAAGGAATTGTGATTGAAGTTAGTGCATAGCATTGATTAAACACATAAGCATTTATACCTATTAAACCAGTGCCTATCGTGACATCCGCAAGACTAGCACAATTTCTAAATGCATAAAGTTCTATGGTTGTTACATTATTAGGAATAATAATACTAGTCATCTCGAAACAATCATAAAATGCATGTGTCTTAATGGTTGTAACTTCTGTGCCTATGGTCACAGTTAAGAGATTTAGACTACGTGTGAATGCATATCCACCAATAGTAACAACATCATTATTCATGATATAGTTAGTATCTGCTCTATAAGAAGGATATGAGATGAGCAAATCTCCAGATTTACTAAATAAAACACCATCAATATCTTTATAGTTTGGATTATTAGGATCAACAAGAATCTCATCTAATCCAGTGCAATTCATAAAAAGAGCTTCGCCAATCTCGGTTACAAATTCAGAAATATAGAACATTACGAGCGCTTCACATCCCATAAATGCATAAGCTCCTATCGTATTTACACTAGATGGAATCATGATTCCAGTTAAACTATAACATCCACCAAATCCATAATCAGCAATTTTAGTTACAGGTTTTCCTTCATGGTTTTTTGGAATTTGAATGGTTTCAATATCTTCATCATCCATGAGGTAGACCTCATATTCAAGATCATCATTGATCAAAGTAAATTCTAGGCCTTCGGTTGCCCAATCTGCATAAAGAATTAAGTCATTTGAGGGCATGGTTGTGAAATCATATTGTTCTATGCTGTTTGGATCTGTATACCATCCAGAAAAGACAAAACCTTCGTTGGTTGGAGCAGTTGGAGCAGTTATTTCTAAACCGGATTCACTAACAATTGACGGGATACTTGTATCACCGGTATTCACAAATTGTATTTCGTAAGACATTTGAATCCATTTAGCGTAAATTGTGATACTTGATGCACCCATGGTTCCAAAAATAAAGGGTATAGTCAATGCTTCATCACTAAACCATCCACCAAAATCATATCCCTCTTTGTAAGGATCAGATGGAGCACTTATATGAGATAGATATTCATATGTGTCCATAGGAATCGAAATACCTTCATTGACATCATAATGAATTTGATATGAACGTGGATTCCATTTCGCATAAAGAGTGAAATTCATATCAAGCATGGCTTGTATATCAATTTCTATTGTATAAATCACATCATTATACCAACCATCAAAAACATAGCCATCTCTTTGTGGACTAGGCAAAGTGACTGGATCTAAATAACGAGCAACAATAGGTTCAATTGTTGGTCCTCCTAGAGTATCAAAAGTAATTGTATATTCAGATGTATTTTCTGAACAAGCTGAAACCAAAAAAAGCAAAATAAATAAAACAAAAATAATCTTGATTTTTGTCAACATAGTCTTCCCTCCAAAATATTGCTTATGGCATCGTTGTTTTAGTTTATTATATCACTATTAAAATATAAAACATCTAAACATTATTGAATAAAATGAAAAAAAGCAGACATAATCTGCTTTTTATAGACTCATTACATCTTATTATAAATTTTTAGCTGCTGCTTCTGCTGCCTTAATTAATGGATAAGCGGCTGGTGAAGCTGTAAGCATTGGTTGAGTACCTATTTGAGCTACGAGTAAATCAGCAATAGACATACTTCCTTGAATAAGGAATCCAAGAACATTTGTCAATTCACCAGCACTCATACCACCGATTACTGAACCACCTAAAATTCTGCCACATTCCTTAGAAACAATTAACTTAACACATTGTTTATGAGGATTATTGAGTTTACCAGGGTGACGATCCACACCAGTGAATTTTCCAGTAACAAAATTAAATCCTTCTTTTGATGCTGCCTCTTCAGTTAATCCTGCAACACCAAATGCAGTATCACCGATACAAGTTGAATAAATACCAATCGTTCCTTTAAATTTACGAACTGTTGAAATCTTGTATAAGTTTAATGCAGCAACTCTAGCTTCAGCACATGCTGTTGAAGCGAGCATTGTTGTTGCTAATTTACTTGTTGCAAAATCACGTTTTTCTGCACAATCTCCTGCAGCAAATACATCTTTAGCATTTGTTCTTAAGAATTCATCAACAATAATAAACCCTTTTTCATTGATATGAATACCTGACTCCTTAGCTAAAGTTACATTTGGAAGATATCCCATGGATAAAACAACCGCATCTGTTTCAAGAACTCTACCATCACTTAATAGAACAGAAGAAACTTTGCCTTTACCTTGAATTTCTTTAATGGAGGCACCAGTGATTACTTCAACACCTCTATCTCTTAGAAGTTGTTCAGCATCAACCGCTATATCTTCATCAAATGCAAGTGCTAAAATGTGTGGTTCTTTTTCAATTAATGATACCTTGATATCACGTTTGTTAAGTTCATCTGACATTTCAACACCAATAAATCCAGCGCCAATAACAGCAACATTCTTAAAAGTTGAAAGTTTTTCAGTAATCACATCTAAATACTTATTGTCTTTTGGAATTGTAAAGACATTTTCCAAATCTTTACCTTTAAGCCAATCTGGTTTAGAAGGTTGAGAACCAGTTGCGATAACTAATCGATCATAAGCAATTTCTAAGCCACTTGCTGTCTTACATATCTTATCTTCAGTATTGATTGCTGTTACGGTATCTACTTTAATTTCAACACCTAAATTCAGCAATCCTCCATCTGGAAGGATATTTGAATCTGAAGACTCTAACGTCCCAAAAATGTAAGGAATTCCACATGGAATCATTACCTTTTCTTCTTTGCGAATTAATACGACTTTCTTGTCTTTATAATTCGACTTAGCAGTCATTGCTGCAACTAAACCGGCAGCACTACCACCAATAACTAAAACATCTGTTTTTTCTTTCATTATAATTTCTCCTATTCTCAATCATGATGACATTCGTGATCATGATCATGGTTATGTCCACTACACCCTAAATCTTGTGATACTAAAAGACCTTGAGCATATTGCTCTATCACATCTTCAATTGAACCTTTAGCTCCTGAAAATACATCCATACCTTCACCAACCATCAGTTGTACTGCACTTTGTCCAATATTTCCACAAATCACAACATCAATACCTGCACTTTTCAAAAAGACTGGTAAGTATCCGTGTTTATGTTCGGGATTCTTAATTGATTCAACAAATATAGGCATTTTATTTTCTACGGTAAAAACCTCAAAGGAATCAGAATGCCCAAAATGTTCTGATATCAATCCTTTAATTGAAGCAACTGCTATTTTCATATTTATAAACCTCTTTCTTTTTCTATAATCAAATGACTTATCATTTTAAATCTTAATATGCATGCTTAAAATAAGTTATTTATTGATAGATTTACATTTTTGTATGTAATTTAGATTCCTTTCACAGAAGCTAAATCATCGATAATCAGTAAATTTTTAAGCATCTTCACCTATATATGGACAATGTTCACATCTAAATGAATCTGTAGAAATATCGCATAAACGATAATTTCCACCTTCAATTTTCAATATTTTTCCATGAACAATCGCATCAGCAATCTTTTGTCTTCCACTATGATAGATCCGCTGTATGGTAGCTCGTGATACGTGCATTTCCTCTGCACAAGTCTCTTGATTTTTTCCGACAAAATCTATAATTCGAATACTTTCATATTCTTCTACAGTCATGTATAAAACTTCTCTTTTACTCGGATTTGAAATTAATGGCCCAAATAAATTGTTTTCAGGCAAAAAACAAACCTTGCGGCTAATGGTTGGTCTTGGCATGTTTACTCCTCGTTATGGGCATATGCTCATTATGATTCTATTTTACCCCTAATATGCTAAACAGTCAATAGTAAATTGATTTAATGTGAATAAAAAGTCGGTTTATGGGCAATCGGTTTCTATCTAGACTCCATTAAACTATTTAAAGGTTAAATTTTGCTCATTTTTTTACAAATATGCCATAATATAACACATTTTATTAAGGATTTTGTCATGTTTCATTGACACGCTTTTCAATCGGTGCTAAAATGACTATGAAACTTAATGTAAGCGCTTAGAGTCAACGAGCAAAGCAAAATTACGAAAGTATATTTTGATGTTGCTTTTTTATTTAAATAGGTTATTTCGATTTTCTTTTGTATCACCAATACATGACTTTATATAAGAAATTATATGAAAATAAAAAGAAAGAAAAGGGAGAGAAAATGTTTAAAAATTGGTTGAAGCCAGTTAAATGGTTAGTTGTACTTCTCATTATTGTTGTTGTATCTAGTTTTTTCGCATCATTGGTTCAAACTTCTTTCTTCTCAGTCAAAGTTGAAGCAATAACTTTTGAAACTGAAAATGGGGAATTAGCAGGTTACCTTTATACACCACGTGGTGTAGACGATGCTAATCCAGCTCCAGCAGTCATCCTAACACATGGCTACTTGAACAACAAAGAAATGCAAGAAGTCGGAGCTATCGAACTATCTAAAAGAGGATATGTTGTTCTTGCAATCGACATGTATGATCATGGTGATTCATCTAAAATGAATGCCGCATTCAGTTTCTATGCGAAATCATTGTATGATGCAGCACAATACATGTATGATCAAGACTATGTATTAAAAGATGTTGATGGTAACGGTATGATTGGTGTAAGTGGACACTCAATGGGTGGCTTCTCTGCTGAATATGCAGTTATATTTGATGAAATGGATTTTGCTACCAATGGTTATCGCAAAATCGCAACTTCATTAGCAGTTGGATCAGATTTCCGTTACGTATTTGTAGCTGATCCAACGACTTATTTTGGACCTAGAAGCAGTGGTGTTATTGCTGCTCATTATGATCAATTTTTCTTTGATAATGATTCTCCAGCTGGCACTGGCTCAGTCATTTATAAGGACTATGTAACTGATTCAGTTGGTTTAACTTTCTTAGGTAAAACATTAGCTGATGATCCACAAGCTGGCACATTCTATCCTTTAGATGGTGGACAAAGAGTTATCTTTACACCTGATGAAACACATCCACAAAATACTTGGTCATTAGAATCAGGTAAGAATACGATTCAATTCTTTGAAGAAGCTTTCACTTTCCAATTAGATCTTCATAACTTAGGCACTTTAGAAAGTTATGGTATCTCTACTGGTTCTACTACACAAACTTGGTGGGTTAAAGAAGCCTTCACATTGGTTTCATTGGTAGCATTATTCGTTATGATATTCCCTATATTCACATTGGTTACTACATTACCAGTATTCAACAAAGCTCATGCTAAGGATTTAACTTTATTAGATTCTGCTACTCCAATGCCAACAGAAAAGAAATACTTAAAATTCGGTGTTGTTACAATTGCTTCTTTATTAAGTGCTTTCTACATTCCAACATTCATGGATCGAGCTTCTGT
This sequence comes from Bacillota bacterium, assembly GCA_018817915.1. Lineage (GTDB taxonomy): Bacteria > Bacillota_I > Bacilli_A > Acholeplasmatales > Acholeplasmataceae > Peloplasma. The sequence continues at coordinate 7,541 of JAHISX010000038.1, read as the reverse complement.
AGGTTTACTACAACTTGGCGAAGCTTTATATTATGTTATAGCTGGCGCAGTCGTCGTTGCTATCGCAGTTTGGATTGCAGCACTTGTTAAAAATGATCCTAAATTAAACAAGGTAGCTACTAAAGTAACTTTCGGTTCCCTTGTTATTGTATTTGTTGCACTTGCTTTCCGTTGGTTAATTACTCATCCAACAATTATTACTGATTCCAATTATTGGGGAGCATCATCAGTTAATACAATCTTCTATTGGGCTTTATGTAGTGCAGCATTAATTCTATTAATTACTTTCATTGCAGCTCCAATATTAAATCATGGCGAAGAAATTGAAAATGTTTATGGTCTCAAAGCAACTCCAGTTCAAGTAGGAGCAAGTTTCTTGACAGCAGCTGCTGTTACGACTGGTCTTCTATTACTTGTTGCTATTATCGGTTGGGTTTTCTTAACAGATTTCAGATTCTATACATATGCTATTCAAATCTTCAATTCCAGTCAATTTATTGCAGCTTTACGTTATATGCCTATCATCTTTGTTTACTACTTTGCAGCAGCTATTAGCGTTCATGTAAACACTAGAAATATGAAGGGTTGGCTTGCTGATGTATTTGCAGCCTTCTTATTAGCTGGTCCAGTTGTATTATTCCTAATTTATAACTATTGGGTTCTATATCAAACAGGTGCAGCAGCATTCCCAACATTCTCACTTTCTGCAATCCTTTGTGTAGGCTTAGTCCCAACTCTATCAGTTGCAGGTATCGTATCTAGAAGATTCTCACAGAAGACTGGTAACATTTGGACATCAGTATTCTTCAATACATTATTCTTCACACTTATTACTTTGGCAAACACAATCGTTTATGTCATCGCTGTTTCATAATCATTAGTACTTAGTCATATTCTCCTCTGAAGCAAATAAAGAAGACGAGTCATCACGATGTGATTTGATTCGTCTTCTTTTATTTTGAGATACTTAACTAAAATTGCTATTATTAGATATATTTGGTATCATATTTGTTGTATATAATAGATTATACAATCTAAGAAAAGGTGATATTTCTTTATGGATGAGCTTGAACAAAAACATCAAAGACGTAAAAGATATAAGGGTACCCATCCTAAGTCTTTTGACACTAAATATAAGGAACTACAACCAGAAAAATATACTGAAACTATCGAAAAGATTATTCAAAAAGGAAATACTCCTGCAGGTATGCACCGCCCAATTTGTGTGAATGAAATCATGGATTTTTTTCAAATTGAACCAGGGCAAAATGGATTGGATGCTACACTGGGATATGGTGGTCATTCTTTAGAGATGTTGAAGTACTTAAATCAACAAGGACATCTATATGCTGTTGATGCTGATCCTATTGAACTATCTCACACTAAAGAGCGTTTAGAAAAATTAGGATATGGTCCTAATATTCTTACAATACTTAATATGAACTTTTCTCATCTTGAAGAAATCAATCAAGACTTTGGCCCATTTGATTTCATTTTAGCTGATCTAGGTATTTCTTCTATGCAAATCGATAATCCAGAAAGAGGATTCTCATTTAAGACTGAGGGTCCACTTGATTTAAGAATGAATCCTAAAATAGGTGTATCTGCAGCTGAGCGATTAAAAACAATGACTAAAGATGAAATAGAGGGCATGCTTGTAGAAAATGCTGATGAACCATATGCCTCACAAATATCACAAGCAATTATTACAGAATATCAAAAAGGTGGTTTATTAGAAACTACTTCTGATTTACAAAGAGTCATCAAAGATGCTTTAAAATTCATTCCTAAAAATACACAAATAGAGGAAATTAAAAAATCCTGCCAACGATCATTTCAAGCTTTAAGAATAGACATTAATCATGAGTTTGAAGCACTCTTTGAACTATTAGAAAGTCTTCCTAATGCCTTGAATCCAGGTGGTAAAGTTGCTATCTTATCATTTCATTCCGGAGAAGATCGATTAGTCAAAAAATCGTTTCAATATTATCAAAGACAAGGTATATATAAAGAAGTTAGTGATGGACCAATTCGGCCATCATATGAAGAACAAAACTCAAATAGTAGAGCTCGTTCTGCAAAACTGCGTTATGCAATCAAAGCTTAATATAATTTTCACTCATAAAAAAAGATTATCCCGAGATAATCTTTTTTGTTTATTTATTCTTCAATGAATCTTATTTTTGGCAAAAATAGAATAGATTCAATAATCGCTTGTAACAAAGCAAAAGGAATATAAAAAACTGGCACAACCATCATCGATAATTCATAAAACAAACTACTGTTCGTATAAGGCTCTTTTTTCAACCTTCTATAGAATGCACTTAAGGGTAATCCAGACATATTTGCAAACATCATCATCTGTATCGTTGCAACAATATTTCTTGATTTCTTTTTTCCATATGTCGCTAATAACTTTTCATAACTTGCTTTTGTTACCTTTCCTCTTTGATCGGCATATTGTTGTCCAAAGAGAATTGCCACAGATTCTTCTGGTATGATATATTGATCACTTCCAGATAAAAACCCTTGAATTTCTTCCTGGGAGAATCCCTCACTTAAGGCAATTCTAGCATGTGCCCATGAACAAGCTTCACAACCATTGACTTCAGTAACAGCCAACATAAGTCGCTCACTAAATTTAAGATCTATTATTTTAGATATTCTATTGGAGGAAACAATGACAAAGCTTCTGACCATCAATACAAATGCCTTATAAAGTTCAAGATGAGTATACTTATTGTGGTAACTTTTTGGCATACAATCCTCCATTGATGATTAATTTTCTCATTTCTATCCCCTATATCTAATTTTCTTTACCTAAATTCTCAAAAAAAGATTAAATAGCTTTACTATTTCCTTTACATATTTTTAAGTCAAATAGGTTTGTTTTTTTATTTCATTATAGCACATAAATAAATACAATTAACCGAAATAAAAAGGCATTTAGCACTCATGCTAAACACCTCTCAAATTGTTTACTCATTTCAAATAAAAGGTATTATTTTCAAGATGATTGATTGATAGATTGTTTTTGAACTATCTTTTCAATAAATATTTTTGCAATCTCAGGGTCAAATTGAGATCCTGTGCATCTTGTAATTTCTTCTATTGCATACTCTTTACTCAATTTATTTCGGTAAGGTCGATCAGCAGTCATTGCTTCATAAGCATCAACAACACAAATGATTCTAGAAAACAATGGGATTTCATTTCCAATCAGTCCACTAGGATAGCCTTCGCCATCCCATCGTTCATGATGATGTAGTGCATGAATTGCAAGATCAGAATATTCATCTGCTGCTCTTAATATTTGATAACCTATTTCAGTGTGGGATTTGATAATTTCAAATTCTTCAGGTGTTAATCTTCCAGGTTTATTCAAAATACTATCCGGAATAGAAATTTTACCGATATCATGGAATAATCCAGCTTGTTCAAGCTCTTTAATTTCATCATCTCTCAGATGAAGCTCTACACCTATTAATTTACATAAACGACTGACCTCATTTGAATGCTTTCGTTCAGTCTCATATTTATCGGTCAATGTTAATAAGATTGCATTAATGGCATTGCTGCGAACACTTGATCCTTCAATGATTTTATGGCGATACATTCTATTTTCAGCAAGTTTTTGAATATCATCAATATCTTCTGATTTCTTATATTTCAATTCATATCCTATAGCAACTGATAGTTCAATATTTTCAACACTCTTTGTCTTAATTGTCGTAATGACACGTTCTTTATATTCTTGAAGTTTCTCGGCTGATGTATTTGGCAATAGTACAGTAAATTCATCCCCTCCGATTCTAGAGATAACATCTTTTTCTTCAAAGGTATATTTCAAAACGTCTCCTATTATTTTAATCGCTAGATCACCGACTGTATGCCCAAAAGCATCATTAATGATTTTCAATCCATTCACATCAATCATTATAACTCCAAGTGGATAATATTTTGAGCTGTTGAGTTTATTGAACTGGTCAAAATAATATCTGCGATTATATAACCCAGTGAGGTAATCTCTTTGACTTAGGTATTCCAGTTCCAGTTCTTTATTCTTGAGTTCAGTAATATCATGGATGGCTCCAGTAATTTTAATAGGATTACTTTCTTGATCTCTATATAGTAATGCTTTGGAATTAATATATTTAACATTTTTATTTTTTGTGTGTAATCTAAATGTCACATCATACGGTTTATTTTTATAAAGTAAATCTTTCAAAGCTCGATTCATTCTATCTCGATCTGCGCTATCAACCATTTTTTGAATTATATCCAAACCAATGAATTCGCTATTATGTTCCAATTCATAAATGTTAAATGCCTCTTCTGAAGCCCATATAAAATTATTCTTCAAATCCAACTCCCAAGAACCAACTTTAGCAATTGATTGAGCCGATTTAAGATTTTTTTCGCTCGCTAAAAGTTTATCTTCTGTCGTAATTCGGTCAGTAATATCAATAAAAGTTCCATACGTCTGAACAAAATGATTGTTTTCGTCATATCCTATCATTCCATTGAATTCAATAATCAACTTATGCCCATCTTTATGATATATTTCGGTTTGTGATTTGATCTTTCCTTGTTTTTTAAAAACTTCAAAACGGCTTATAAAATGCGGCTTTTCTTCGTCAGGAAGATAAACTCCAAACCATGTTCCAATTACTTCATTTTTATCATATCCTAGCATATCAAGCCATGTCTGATTTGCTTCTCTAATAAGCCCATTGATATCAAGTGAAAGATATCCTATAGGTGCTTTATTGAATAAATTCTGAAATCGCAAATTACTCTCATTCAGTGCTATTTCATTATTTTTCTTTATCGTGATATCCTCACCTGAACATAGAACACCGGAAACTACATGATCATTATCGTATAATATCGTATTGTACCAGCTTATTGTTTTCTTGTTTCCATTGGCTGTTATAATATCATTTTCATAATGAATTATTTGCTCTGTTGACTTATTAAAAATATCTTCGAATAAACTGGTCATAGATTTAAGATTAGCTTTTGGAATGTAATTTTCAAACCAATTTTTGCCAACAATATCTATTTCATGTGCTTCTAAAATATCACATCCTTTGTGATTTATCAGTGAAATATTTTCATTACTATCAAGGACTAACAGCATCACACCTGCAACATCTAAATATTTTTGAGATTTAGCATGTTCAACCGTCAGATCGTTGATCAACTTTGTTGTTTGTGATATGTCCCTAAATGTGACAACAGTCCCTATCTTTATTCCATCCTTAATTTGAGGGGTTGATGTATAGGTAACAGGAAAATATGTTCCATCTTTTTTCCATACAATATCATCTTGATTAACATCTATTCCACAATTAAAAGATTTAATTAGAAAACAATCTTTCGGTAAGCATGGTGAACCATCGCTATGAGAATGATGAATTAAATTATGTATTTTTTTACCTAAAAATTCTTTTTCATTATCATAGCCCAGTAATTGCAATGTGCTTCTATTAACATATGTACATAAATCATGATTATCGACACTATATATTCCACTAGTTGTTGAATTTAAAACTAGTTTCAGTTTTTCTTCACTTTCATGTGCTTGATTTATAGCCCCTATAAGATCCGAAATATCTTTTGCAAAGGCTGTAGTTCCAATAATCTCTTTTTGGTCGTTGTAAATGGGATTATATTGCGATTCATAAAAACTGACTTGTTGATTGCCATATGTTTCTATTGTGGTATGAGAGACCCCAGTAAGAGCTAAATCATAATTTTTTTTGGATTTGATTATATCATCCTTAGAAGTGATGCATTTCAACAAATTCATGCCAGGCTTAATATCAACGCCATAGGCTAATGCCATAGCTTCTTTGTGTTTTTTATTGAAATATAAATAATCATAATTTTTATCAATTGCAAGAATTATCATATCTTTAGCACTTTCAACACTTGATCGTAGAAGCATTTCTGATTGTGTCTCGATATTTAAAAGCTCTTCTAATTTTTCATTAACCTGTTTAATTTGCGTAACATCGATATGACTTCCTACCATGACTAGAGGTTTTCCATCTATGTCCCATGAGATAACCTCTCCTTTATCTAATACCCATATCCAATTCCCATTTTTATGTTTAATACGAACTTCTGCCTCGTAAAAGGGTAGTTCTTTAGAAAAAACACGCTTCAATATCTCTTCTGATGCTTTAAAATCCTCTGGATGCGCCAAATTGATCCACGTATCAATTGTGGGTTGTATCTCATCAAGAGCATATCCGATTAAATTAGCCCAGGTTTCATTATATACAACATGCCCAGTATTTATAAACCATTCCCAGGTACCTATGTTGGTAGCTCTAATAATATGTTCTAACCTTTGTTTTTCTTCTATTAAATACCTTATTTCACTCATAAACACACCTCGCTAATCTTTTTTTCTCAACTTTTATGATTGATTCTCAATCAAATAAATAGCCTAACTATATAAAAAAAACTTTAAAGATTTAAATGATTATTGATCAGCTTTTCCTTATTTATTATACCATTTTAAACTATATTCTAGTGATGTCTTAAGAAATTCTTAAGATATATTGTTCAGTGAATTAGTAAAAAATCGCTAAATATATAAATATAGATGACTATCCAATCTTAACTAGTCTATCTTAGATGAAATCCTTTATTATAAGAATTAGCATCACTAATAATAAAAAATTCTTCTGTATTTTTGCTATGTGATAACTATAGTTTCCTATTTCATTGAATATCAGTTAACTGTTTGTTATAATTGGGTTACTTAAAACAAAATCAAGTATGGAGGATGCAATGATCTACCTTATTGTTTATTTAATGATTATTAATTTAACTGCTTTTTTTATCTATGGTATTGATAAAAGAAAATCAATCAAAGGTAAGTGGAGAATTAAAGAAACCACTCTATTAGCATTTTCTTTACTTGGTGGTGGCATAGGATCCCTATTAGGTATGTCTACCTATCGACATAAAACCCAAAAAACTAAATTTCGTTTGGGTGTTCCCATTTTGACTGTGATTTCTATTGCTCTTATCTATTTACTCATCACGACACTTAATCTTTCTCTATAAAAAAAGTCAGTTCATTTATTAAATTTAAAAAAGATGTTTAGTATTTATAATGATTATAAAAAACACAAACAAGAGACGAAAACATATTGTAAGATGTTTTTTGATATATGATTCATTTCTTAATTATATTAATCACAAAATAAAGGTATAATATTTTAAAGGCTATCTCATCATAAATTCACTTCACAACTTGTAATTATCAATAATAATTTATAATAATTATTGTGTATTTAATAATATGTGGTATAATATCTTTGTAAATCTATTGATCTACCATGAAATTACTTCAAGAAAACAATAGATAAATCTTTAACGGTAGTGTCAAAAGTTTAATGGAAGATATGGAAGATTCGAGTTAAGAGACGTATTTAGCCTCTTCAAATAAAGTGCCGGTATAGTCAATTAATTTAAGCCATTGATTTGGCATCAAATCATTATCACTTAGGACTTCAAGC
>JAHISX010000037.1 GCA_018817915.1 Bacillota bacterium | reverse complement strand
CTTCTCTAGAAATTCTGCAGTATAATGCTGTTAGCTTTTCTTTTTCCATAACCTTCACCTGATTCAAACAGACTCTCAAATCCATTATACATCAGTATCTCAATTACGAAAAACCGCTTAAAAAGGCGGTTAGACTCTAATTTGCACATTTGAAAAACGCAGTTAAACTGCTCGTATATATTAAATTAGAGTCTGTTTGCCTTATCCTATAAATTAATCTTCTGGAAATTTAAATTCGCTTTCTACAAATCGAATCATCCTATCCTTGCTATTACTTATTTGATTTAAACTATCATCATAGAAGAACATAAATGATATCTGAAGCTTTTCATCGGAATAACCAAGCATTCCAAATTGCTCTGGATATTTAAAATTCACATTATCAACAACTTTGATGATGTAACCTATATATTCAAATTCCACTTCTGGAATAAGATAAAAATCGTCTTGCATTAATGGCTGTTCGAGAAAATCAATACTATTGAAGACTGCTTCTTTTGCAGATTCATAATTTTCATCCGAAAAAGTCAACAGTAAATTAATAGATTGACCTAGATGTTCATAGTAATAAACTTCAATTGACAGATACTCTGGTAATTCATTTAGAGAAGGCATAAATGAATCTGCTCCATCGATTGAATCAACATAATCACTATAATCATTAACATTTGTAAATACTTTCCCACATGCAGCAAGTAGAAATACCACGATAACAAAAATATTAATAAGCATCGTTCGTTTAATCATTATCATCACCCTATTCATGTTTTATATACTGGTAATAGTCATAAATGATGGTAATTGGATTGGCGACAATTTGAATTGCCAGTGCTGGATACCTCACATACCAATCATCTTCTGCAAATACAGTTCGGCCAAGATCTGTATGTATAGCACGATCATTTATATTTTGAAGATAACCAAACTTACTGGGAATAAATGTTAGATCATACCCAATATTATGAACCATCCATTCAGCTGCAATACCTGTTGCACTTCCATCAAAACAATCTTTGCTATCACTGAAGTAACGTAAATAAATGGAGTATCCAAATACGACTGTTGGATTTTGAACCTTGTATGAATCCACAATTTGGCCTCCATCACCAGCTTCATTAAAATAAACATCACCACTTACTATATCATAGATGTCTTGTGCAGCCCAAATAGCATATGCAGCAGCAATCAGGAATATCAGGATTGGAAAATCACCGTCGCTGTCTGTATACATTACTGGATTGTTTGCACAATATACACGGTTATAGTTGAAATCAGTCAAGATTGCTTGTATATTCCCTACATTATATGCAAAATCCAACTATTATGATATGTTTGTTTAGTTCAAAGATTCAAATCATGAAAAATCAACTTTTAAGGTTAACCAGTCAAGGGCATTCATGACAATAATCCCATCGAAGGATTTATTTACATCATAGTCTAGTGTCATAATTACTCTACGATGGTAATCTTTGATAACTCGTAATGGAACTGATTCCCTTTCTAAGGTATCATTTGATTTTATTGTTTCTGCAACTTGAATATAATAGACTTCATCATTATTTTTCGCAACAAAATCAATCTCTTTGTCATCATACTTCCCAATATATATTTCATAACCTCTTCTTTTCAATTCAAGATAAATAACGTTTTCTAGTATATGTCCTCTATCCATATTTCGAAAACCTAATAGATAGTTTCTTAATCCTAAATCAGTAACGTAATATTTTTCTAAAGATTTAAGATACTCTTTTCCTTTGATATCATATCGATTAACCTTATATACTGCATATCCACTTACTAAGTAATTCAAATATGAATCTACAGTTGGTCTAGATACTTTCCTTCCACTTGATGTCAGAGTGTCACTTATTTTTTTTGACGATACAATATTACCAATATTATCAAATACAAACCTGATGACATCTTCAAGCACAAAAATATCAGACACTTTATTCCTAGCTATTATGTCCTTTTTTAATATTGTATTGTATATGCCCTCAAGATATTGATGAATAAGCTTTTCATCATTCAATAATTGAATGACGTAAGGAAATCCACCCCATCTTAGATAGTCTCTATATAATACATCTAATTGATTTTCACTACTTCTTGAATCAACAATTTCCTTAAATGACAGAGGAAGGACTTCAATAGTGACATACCTACCTGAAAGCAAAGTTGCTAACTCACCGGAAAGTATATATGCATTTGAACCTGTTATGTAGAGATCCACATTGTCTTTAATGTATAAACTATCTACTGCTTTTTGAAATTCAACTGCATTTTGCACTTCATCAATAATCACATAATTTTTTTGGTTTGGTACCAGTAGTTTTGTTATGTGATTATAAAGACCTTTATAATGATAAAGATGCTCATTGTCAATTGATTCCAAGTTTATAACGATAATTTGACGATTAGATATGCCTTGACTTAAGAGGTAGTCTTTGTATAATGTGCATAATAAAGTAGATTTCCCGGAACGCCGAATACCAGTAACAACTTTAACCACTTGATGATCTTTCCATTGAATTAATTGATTTAAATAGTTATTTCTAATAATTGTGCTCTTTATCATGCATATCACCTCAAGACGAGTATATAACAAAAACGCTAAAATGTCAATATTTTATGTAAATGTATTTTCATATGTTGCTTATAAAACAATCTTTTGAAAATGACTTATCTTTACAAAGATGGGCTAGATCAGATAAAATCTAACTGAATTTTTTTATACGATCATTCATATAATGCTTAATCAAATATAACAAAATCCACAGCAACAAAGCTAATTGATGATATTGAAGAAAAAGACATTTAAATGGGCCCATATTTAATACTAGAGTAATGTATACATGAGTATGCATAGTACCACTTATTAATTATTACCTTCATTCTCATTTCTTGAAATTAGTTTTTCGACAGCACTTACATAGTTTTCATCTTTGTAATACTTCACTTTTAATTTTGAAAGTTTGAGATTAGCATTGACAAATTTTTCGGAAGACACCCCATCTTGAGGGTAAATCTTTTTCTTGAAAAAGAAATTTCTAACTTGTTGGACTAGAAACATCAATAATACAATAATTTCAATTGCAATAAATCCTTCTAAGGAGGGGATAATTTTATAATCATCTAAATTGAAATCATCTAGAGAGTCAAGTAATGCAATCAAGAAAGGCATAATAATTACCAAAAATATAAATTGAGTGTTATTCATCGTTCTATAATTTACTATAAATTTTAAATCACTATTTTTTTGTGTTTTTACCATGGTTCCCACCCTTTTCCTGTAGCATAATCATAAGAATAATCTTCATCGAAAAATGATCTTGTTGTCCGATATGTATTGTAAGCGAGAAACACATAAGCCACAATGGGATGAGTCCCTCTAGTATAAACGGAGCTTACATTTTTGTTGTAGTTTAGAAATTGAACTCCACTATTAATTGCAGTAAGTGCAGACATAGCATAATACCCACCAATATATGTAGGTACTTTAATTCCTGCCTGAATGAAAATCCTATCTAAGGCTAGATGACCTGTAGCATTAATCACATCATCAAAAATTTCAGTTCCATTATCTCCCTCACTAACACTATAGTTATATTGTGCTCTAGCTATAGCTGCATATTCAAGCAATACAAAAACTCCAGCAATTAATTCCAAAACGTTATTAGTCTCAGGAGAAAGTCCGTCGCTGTCTGTAAACATGACTGGATTGTTTGTACAATATGCATACATATCATGATGAACAGAGTTTCAACTTAGCACAATAATCTGATAGAATTAGCAATCTTTTCAGTATTCAGTCTGAATAAAAGATGTTTTATCAAAAACTTGTCTTTATCATCTGGTTCAATATTTTGCGACAAAATCCTCAATTTTAGAAAGTAAGCTCGTATTTGTGCAAAATGATTTTATTACATTCAATATTTCCTTATTGAAATCAAATCTAAATGTACTGAATTTATATTTTTGGCATATTTTGTTCGAAAGAATAAGATCAAAAGATGTTATCACCGAAAATCTGATTTCAATGATATCTATAATATCTTCCCAAAAAAATATTGCTTTTTGCTTTTTTTTTAGAATCCATTCTATACCATTTTCATGAATTATAATTTTTGCAAGTATTATTGGTATTCCAAATTTAATGAAAAAATAAATAGTAATTGAAAAAGTAGTTAACGATAAAAACAGGATAAACCAAGTAAAAGCAATAACATTCACAATCAAAAATAATATAAACAAAATCACGGGGATACTTATAATATTTCTTCTCATATATTTAAATCTATAAAATGTGTTTTTCATATATTCACCCTTATAATATTAATAATGTTCAATTTTCCTAGCATAGCATTAATTCCTATCTAATACTTCCTGTGTGAGATAAGTAGCATAATCATATGCTATTTCAGATGCAATACTATATAATCCAGCTGCCGTGGCATATCCTGCAGTTCCAAGTGCAGCAGCAATACCTATGAATGGTAATAAAAGTATTGAACTTACACCAAACACCAAAGAATTTGTTAATATTTCGGATTCATCATAGTAGCCAAGCATCCTTTGTTTGGCATAGGTTCCTAAGCCCCCTCCTAATCCTCCAAAAAGACCAGCAATCCCAAATGCTCCAAAAATTGTACTTCCTGCTTGAGTTGCCATTGTAGTGGATGCATTAAGGACTATACCACCTGTGCACAGACCAAAAGAAACAAAAGCCCCTGTAATACCTCCACCGACCCAACCTGCAAGATAACTTTGATTATTTTTTTCAGATATTTTACCACCAACTAATGAACCAATACCAGCTCCAAGCATTGTTGCTCCAAGCAACTGAAACCCAGGAACGAATAGTAATGCAGCACCTGCTATAATTAGACCACCAGATATGATTTTTAAAAATGTTTCAGAAATCATACCGGTTGGATCAGTGAACATCACTGGAGTAATGTGCACAGAATGTAGCATCTACATAATACCGATGTACTTATAGTGAATTTGGACTATTCTCTCCTGATTTTTGGAATTTTTTTCACCAACAACAATTTTCTCTATCAATAAATCAACGTTATTTTTTGATAATGCGGTTTTGATTTCAATCTTTTTCAGTATATGGATAAAATCTTGGACTTGTTTTTTAATTTTGCGCTCTATCTCTATTATATTTTCAAAATCAGTCAAACGCTTCTGTATTTCTACTTTTTCTTCCTTGAAATCTTGAATTAACTTAAAATAATCATCAAACAGTAATCTATTTAAAGCATAATCCTCATAAAGTTTATGAAATATTATATCAATATCTTTAAGTCTCTTATTATCTTTGACAATATCAGTTTGATTTTCTTTAATATGCTGTAATTCATCATTTTTCATCTGATAAATCCTGTTATATAAATCTATGTCATTTTGTTTAGCTTGGTTAATCAAATATTTGATTGAATTATATACATAATCGCAGATGATGTCATATCTTATATAATGACTTGTACATCTTTCTTTACCAAACACGCGATATGTACTGCAAACATACATTCCTCTATTATCTCTTCTTTTATCAATGCTGTACGTCAATGTTTTGTCACAATGCTCACATCTAATTTTTCCAATAAATAGATGGTTATTTATAATGACTTTCCTTTTGATCCTAGAATTCATTATCTTTCTTACTTTTTCAAATGTTTCCAAACTCACTATAGAATCGTGAGTGGATTGGGTAATAATCCATTCTTCATTGGGATTTAATTTGAGTCGTTTATCTTTATATGATTTAGTGCTGTGCTTGTTACAAACCAAATTTCCCAAATATTCTTCATTAGATAAAATGGTTAAGATAGTTCGACTTCCCCAACTAAATGGGTATTTACTTAAATTTTCACTATAGTATTTATGATATTTAGTATAGGTGTCAGCCCGTGGAGTTGGTGTTTTATTTTCCTTAAGATATCTTCCTATTTTGTAAACTGTATATCCCCTAATATATAAGTTGAATATCTCTTTTACTATTTGAGCTTGTTTGAAATTGATAATCAATTTATTTTTGTTTTTGAGATCTTTGTCATAACCATAAGGTGGAAAAGCTCCGGTAAACTCACCGTTGAGGGCTTTAGTTTTATAAGCTGTTCTAATTTTTTTACTGATATCTCTTGCATACCATTCATTCATGATATTTTTAAATGGCATCAAATCATTTTGCTGGTGAATCGTGTCAACTTGATCATTTATAGCTATGAATCGCACATTATTACTGGGGAAATAATGTTCAATATAATATCCAGTTGTCAAATAATTTCTACCTAATCTTGATAAGTCCTTTGTAATAATAATATCTATTAGTTGATTTTCAATGTCTTTAGTTAATTCGGTGAATGCTGGACGATCAAAATTCGTGCCGGAATATCCATCGTCAATATAATACTTAATATTGTGCATGTGATGTTCGATAGCATAACTATTCAAATACTTTTTTTGTGTTTCTATACTAGAACTGATATATGTTTTTTCATCTTCCTTTGATAATCTGCAATACAATGCAGTATATTTGTTGTTTCTCATAATCTTAACCCGATTCAGACAGATTCATGAGTCTATTATACATCGGTATATCAATTATAAAAAACCGCTTAATTGGGCGAATCAGAGTTCATTACACATATTTGAAAAACGCAGTCAATCTGCAATCTAAATTGTGAATTAGAATCTGTCTGCCTTCCTGTATTTTTTAAGCGTAATCCCTTTTGTTAGTCCTTCTTGAATTACTTATACGAAATAGGAGCATCTCAATCCTCTCCTACTTCATGATATGTTTTCAAATAATAGTAAAATTTATTAATCAATAGAGGTTCTAGAAAAATTGATTGTTTTCTGAAATTCAATGTTTGACAGATTTTGAAAATTATCGCCATTTTCATTTAAATAAAATGTATGAAGAATGTAATCATTATCGAAATCCTATAACATATTTTTATTTAATGAAATAATATAAAATAAACTAGAAGGAATAGATTCTTAAGAAAATCAGGTGCATCTTATAAAACTCAAAATGGTTCGAGTCGTAAACTGTTATTTATGGAAAAATCTAAATTATTGTAATTTTTGGTATTATAGTCATTATTTGTTTAATTTCTCTTTTGGTAAACCATCCTATCGTTTCTTCTTTTCCATCAATAATTGCATCGAATTTACCCGGACAAAACTCTAAAACATGAGTAATTGTAATTTTTGAATAAAATAATCTTGTGTTTTCGAGATTTTTTATACCGTTTTTAGTTTCTATTGAATGCTCATTAAATACAACTTTTCTTTTTCCATATTTACTAACTATTGCTGTAATTATTTCGATAATCACAAATTGAAATATAAAAGTACTTAAAATCCAAATTATGAAAAATATTTTTGCATTGTTTGTTGAAGGTAGAACGAAACAAATTATAAGTGCAATTAATAATGCAAAAATAACTAGAGTATTGATAATTAAAAACAGGATTTTAATAAAACTGGCATAACTATGTTTAATCATGATTTTCACCTTATATTATATCAATATAATATTTGTCCTTTCAGTGTTCCTATACCGTATTTTATGCCTCCGGTAAAGTAAAATTGTATGCCTGTTCTAATGAATATATCTGAGGATCGAGATAAAAGTTTACTTGCTAAATCTACTCTAAACCCCATATATCCAACAAGATAACCACCTCCAACAGAGAACATTCCGCTGATTGCATTAAATGCTCCTTCTACAAACATATCTCCAGTATTAAACGATTCTGATGAACTTATTACTGTTCTGATTGTATAGCCAGCCATACCAGTTGCAAATGCCATCCCTGTTCCAATTGCTAAAGCAGATCCAAATGTTATTCCTATTCCTGATGTAGTAAATAATATTGCACTTGATCCTAATAAAGTTGCGGTTCCTGCTGCAGCACCAAGAATTGCGCAAACTCCAATTCCTGCTCCAGCAACCATTCCACCTATACTATATGCAAAATAAGTATCCAAACCTATGCTAAGGTTAATCTCTCCATCATCTCTAGAATCTTTATAAAGTGATGTAGCCACTCCAATAGTTGCACCAACTCCTGCTCCTATTGCCATTGCTATTAAAATAGCTGTAAGAGTGATGACAAATTCTCCGCTAGGATCTGTGTACATCACTGGATTGTT
>JAHISX010000036.1 GCA_018817915.1 Bacillota bacterium | reverse complement strand
GTTGATTGATGATGGAGTAACAGAAAATGTAAAAGAAAAAGCCAAATATCTTGGCGAGAAACTTTGGTATGTTTACAAGAAACCCTTTGATGAAACTGTCGAAGTCCTTGAATATTTTTACAATAAAGGATATATCATGGGAGTTATAAGCGATTGTCGGAGTCGGAAAACCTGATCCGCGAATCTATCAGTCTGCATTAGATATTGAAGGCTGAAAGCTGAGGAATGTCTTTACGTAGATGATACGTTGTCCGAAGCAGATGGGGCTAGAGCAATGGGATTCACTTCCTTTCATATTGATAGAAAAGGCAAACAAAATAGAACCGAATGGACAATTGCTAACTTTAAAGAAATCATTGAGTATCTTGAATTTATAAACTTAAAATGATATTAATACATATTAATATGGTATTTGAACAGTGTGTAATCTCAGTACGAAATAGGGTAAAATTCCATAATGACAAGATACTGATTTAATTGAAATGGAAACCAGTACTTTTTTTGGTAGCTGATTTGCTTGAAGTTCCAGCCATTGCATTATTAGTAGTGTCTGATAATTTAGCTTCTGGACATCCACTCGTAGGCAGAAGTGAAGAACTACAAGCGAAATACAATTATGGAAGAAAAATAATTATCCCTGATTTGATATATAAAATTGCTAAGAAGAAATCCACTAATGAATGATGAATTACTGACTCCATACGAATTATTAGAAAGAGGTCTATAATGAAAAATGCTATTTTCTACTATAAGGATAATTCTGCACCAGAACCTAACAAGCCAAATCATATAGGAACATCAATTATAATTAAATACAATAATAAAATTTTGCTAGAACATAGGTGTGATAGCAATAGATGGGCAATCATTGGTGGAGGCTTAAAAATCAAAGAAAGCTTAATAGACTGCGCCATACGAGAAACTCTTGAAGAAACAGGAATCAATATTGCTGAAGATGAAATACATTTTTTTAAAATCTATGATGATCCATCGAGAATTGCCAGTTATCCTGATGGTAATGTATTACGCGTTATAACCGTGGTATATGAAACTGAACTAGACCACCTACCTGATTTGGTCTGTAGTTCCGAATCAAAAAAGATTGAGTTCTTTTCAAAAGATGAAATAAGAGAAATCGAAATTGCAGAGACACACAAGCCTATTATTGAAGATTATTTTAGGATTGATATCTGATCGTAATGCTCATTGTTTTCTGTAATAACAAACACATATGATATTACACATAAAAAGGAGAGCGGAATCATATGAAAATTGAATATATTTTATTTGATCATTCTAATACGATTGACATATTGAAAATACACACTGACAAATCAGTAGATAAATATATTAATATTAGTCACGATTATATAAAATATGTCACTAGAAGTGACAATGTGAAATATTATGGACTTTATATGAATGATATACTTGTAGGAGGATTGCAAATAGACTTTGTTGATAAGCAAATCAATATTGCAATTATGATTATTCAAAACTTTCAGAAAAGGGGAATTGCAACTGCAGTTCTTAAGGACTTGAAGGATAATGCTTTATGTCTGCCATACAAAAAAATAAGTGCAAGCATTGAATCCAAAAATAAAGTATCAATTTCTCTGTTCGAACATAGTGGATTTAACTTTGTTGATTCAAAAGATAATTTGAATATATATGAATATAATTTAGACTAGCTTTAGCAACTAAAGTCATGATAAACATAATAATGACATTTGTGTTTTAATGAGAGGAGATAATTAAATATGAATCTAAAAAAATATTTAAGCAATCCTTGTGGTTCTTTATCTATACCATATTGGAAGGATAAGATAATCGATATTCCCGCCAATATTCAAGTATATCATGAAAAAGACTTTATAAATAATGAAGCAAACAATCTAAAAGTAGAGAAATTTTTTAGACTAATACATAGATTAAATTATGTAGATATAGAAAACCAAAAAGTGAAAAGCGTAAATCTAAAAGATGACATAGATGAATTAGTTAATATGATAAATATTTGCTACAAAAATGAAAACATACAAGCTTCAAAAAAAAATATTGATCAATGGATTTCAAGAAGTGTTTTTGATAAAGACTTGTGGGTAAAAATAACTATCAATGGGAAAATAATTGCAAGTGGTATTGCAGAATTTGATTTTGAAACAAAAGAAGGCGTTCTAGAATGGATTCAGGTCTTACCTGAATATCAGAGAAAAGGTTATGGAAAGTTAATTGTGAATGCATTAATAAATAGACTATCAAAAATAGCTGACTTTATCACTGTTTCAAGTAGATTAGAAAATGGATCTAATCCACTTAAATTATATACTGAGTGTGGATTTGATGGAAATGACATATGGTATATATGTACGAAAAAATAGTTGATCCAATTGAGAACACCCCAAATATAATTTCGACTGTGAAATCGCTATTACTATGACTTGAAACACCTATTTTTTAGTTAAAATAAAATATACTTTGTAATGAATATCTAATAGTATAGAGGTGATAATATTGAGTTCTAAGATTATTTTGTATGTACCTTCATTGGATGAATTAGTTTATCGTCAAACCATTTTGATGCAGCCTGAGACCATGGAATATAACAAAGGGTTTGAGTTAAATTTTCAGGGTTATGATAAAACAACGGGATGCATTGAATTTCCCCAAAATCAATGGGCAAAATGGTATAGCTATTGGATCAATAATAAGCCAAATTCATATTATGCGTATATTATGAGGGATTCTGATAAACGATTTATAGGCGAAGTAAATCTTCATTATAATTCATCTAATGATTGGTATGATATGGGAATTATAATTGAGGGAAAATATAGAGGACATGGTTATTCTAAACAAGCACTAAATCTGGTGCTAGAGTTAGCATTTGAAAAGTATTCAGCAAAAGCTGTTCATAATAGTTTTGAAAACTCTAGATACATAGCATATAAATTACATAAAGATGTTGGTTTTAAAATTTCTAGAAACAGTAATAATCAAGTTGATCTAATCATTACAAAGAGTGAGTTTGAAAATGCTAAATTTAAAAATAAAACTGTGGTTTGAGTCATTACGTACTACTTAAAAGTATAGACAAGACATACAAATCCACAGAGCTTATAAAGTTATTATATTACTATTCCTCTTAGTCATTCAAGAAGTCATAATTAATCCTATATTTCTATAGTCTTAATTATACGTGACAAGACATTATTAATGATATATTAAGTTTCTGAGTTTGAATTGATTGTCTGAAAAATGGGATTAGTGGAGGTGAATTTACTATGTCTGTAATTATAAGAAAGGCAACTCGAGAAGATGCAGACGGAAAAGGATATGTGCACTATAAATCTTGGATTGAAACATACACTGGACTTTTTCCTGATGAAGTAATAAAAGGATTATCTCTTGAAAGATCTATAGACATAGCTAGAGAACATCCGGAAAATACATACGTAGCAATTGTTGATGATAAAATTGTAGGTTTTTCATGTTATCTTGAATCTAGGGATGAAGATCTATTAGACTATGGTGAGATTATGGCAATTTACATATTGGAACAGTATCAAAGTCGAGGAATCGGAAGATTGCTTACCAAATCTTGTTATGAAGAATTATCTCATTATAGCGGTATATCACTATGGGTTCTCAAGTCAAATCTGAACGCCATAAATTTCTATGAATCAGAAGGATTCATTAAAGATGGAAAACAAAAATATCTTTATGGTAAAGAAGTTATTAGAATGATTAAGGCAAAAAAGGTGACATAATGAAAACAAGTTTCGATATATTCGGAAAAGAATATGGCGTCATGTTCAGAAATGATCTTCATGATCATGACTCAATCGATTTTCAGTTTATTAAAGTAATGATTCTTTTAGATTTTGAGTCAGAGAATTATTTGTATGATGCTAAGAAATATACTGTTGATAAAAAAATAACTAGCCACGAACTATATGATTTTGCTCAAAGTTTTAAAGGGGAAACTGCCCTTGATTCAATTAATAATGTTGCCAATTATACTAGAAAAATTGTTGATGACTACAATTTTCCATTTGATAAAATGCTGTTTGGTGGGACAGAAAAAGAAATCATCGGACGAGGAACTGATTGGTGCACAGATATATCACGTGTTGGATGTGCGTTAATACAATGTTTAAATATCCCTTGTAGAATAGTTATGTTAGTTAATTCAAAAAACGCCTATAACGGACATACAATCTGCGAAGCGGTAGTAGAAGGACAGTTTCTGATGTGTGATTTTACTTATGGTGTATATGGTCTTTTAGATAAACCATACTCAGTAAAATCACTAATCAATGATCATAAAGCGGTTGTAAAAATTTATTCCGAAGATAATAATTTGATACAAGACATAGAGTATATAGTGGGGTTATATGATAAAGCTGCATTTTGTGATTATGATATCACTAAAACACACAATTACTCTGTTAGTAAGACAAATGAATATTATTTAAAAATAATGAAACTCAATCATGATGGATCATGGAAATTAGGAGAAAATACATTGAAAAAAAGCAACTCCATATGAAATCGAGATAGACTCTATCGAAACAGAGTAAAACTCCGTAATGACTAGACAATACTTGGATGTATAGAGAATTTGTGATTATACCAGAATTAAGGAGGCTCTTGTATGAATGAAGTAGTTAAAAATGTTGTTGAACAGTTCAATAAGGATTTATCTGGTATTTTTGGAAATCGATTACTTGAAATTATAATATATGGTTCAAGTGTTAGAGGAGGATTTTGTCCTGATTCTAGTGATATAGATTTTATAGTCTTAATAAAAAGTGAGCTATCTAATGATGACCAAATGAAAATACAAAATTTGCACACGCAATATAGAAAAAGTAAATCTATTGTTTCCCTTTTTGAAGGTAGGTATATTGGATTAGAGAATGATAAAGTTACGAGCGGTTATTATGTTGGGACTAACCCAAAAGGGTGGAAGCCTATCCATAATCTAGGATTTGGTGATTTAGAATCAGCTATGATCTTGGATAGTTATAAAGCAATATACAAAACAGACTTGTTGAATAGCTTGATTAATTTTGATTGGAATGTAGTTTATAAAGAGATTAGTTTTCAACTTGATGAGTTCTTAACTAATGACTTACTGCTTATTAATGAAGCGTATAAAAAATATGCGTTAATTACTGCAGCCAGATCTCTTTATACTTACACTATGAAAGGCTTTATTTCAAAATTGGATGTACATGATTGGATAAAAAACAATTATATTGATATAGATTATGGAAATCCAATTATGTTCTTGAAGAATGTTAAATTTGAGATTGAATCATTTAAATCCTCACACATATAAAAATAAGATTTTGATAGCATGTTTGTATAACTATTTTCGATTAATACTTGTCAACAGATAAGTTACAAATTATGACGATTGTGCTAAAAGCTTTAAGCTTCTAGCGCACAAACAGTAAACTTGGTATAACTCCAGAGTAAAACACGCTATTTTTTTAGTGAAAAACATGATAAACTTAGTAATGACAAGACAGCACGGTTGACGGGATTTGAACCCAAATTTTTATGATTTACCTGTAAATATGTTTCTTTGGTATTATCGTTGCTTGTTAGTGTAAACATAAAACAGT
>JAHISX010000035.1 GCA_018817915.1 Bacillota bacterium | reverse complement strand
TGATTTGTTGGTTTCATCATAAGTTAATGTAGCAATTTGTAAAGCTAGTGAATTAGCACGCGTTGCAAGTAAAGTTTGTGTAGCAACTGGAAGTGGATACACTAAGTCTTCAAGAACTGCTTGAGCTAAATGATCATGTGGGAATTGGAAAACGTCAGCACCATTACCTGAAGGACCAAAAGTCTTTAGTAATTCGCGAGCGTCAACACTACCCATGTGTTGATGTTCAACAATGATATTTGGATAAATCTTGTTGAATTCAGCAATAACTGCTTGCATGTATTCACCATTTTCATCATCAATCCAAACACGAATGCTTGTTTTTTCTGTGAAAGTATCACCAAAATCAATCAATTCACCATTATTAACTGGATCTATTGGATCTATTGGATCAACTGTATCATCTTTACATGCAACTAAAGTTACCATACCAAATAAAATAAATAATGTAGCTAGTAATTTTTTCATGTGGCGCCTCCTTATGCTGGTTTAACGACTCTGAAGATAAATGTTTCTTCAGTAACGTTACCCCATTTGTCAACTACGCGCAACATAATTGTATAATCGCCTTCTGTTCTAGTATCTAGTACAGAATTTGCACCTTTAGGTACATATACAAATGGAGTTAAGTCTCCATCACGGTCGTCAGTAGCTCTAAATCTTGGGAATGAATTTTGATCAAATGGTGATCCCCAAGCAATTGTAATAATTCTAGCTGCTTCATCTACACCAACGATAGCTGTTGGTGAAATGAAAAGAATTTCTGGAGCTGCAGTATCCATAGCAACTTCAAGTGAAGCTGATAGGTTAACAGGTACCACACGTTTTGGAGCAGCATATTTATCAACTGGTGCTTCAATGTCTTTCCATGATTCTACTACATCATCATATGTAATCGAATCAAGATAATTAGGAATAACTAATGAACGATTTGTATCAATGTACTCATCATTATCCCATGAGCCTCTTGTCCATTTGTATTCAAAAGTTGTGTATGCTTCTGTAACACTAACATTGAAAGTTAATGTATAAACTAAGGAATTTCCAACTTGTGTAGCTACGTAACCCACTGATCCTGGAGTCCAACCATTAAATGCTCCAGCAGCAGACATAACAGCATCAACAGGTGTATTTGCAGGAACTGTTAAATTAAGTGTAACTGCAACTTCTTTTGCTTCTGCTAAGGTTTCTGTGTAATTGTCAAAGAAAACTTCGTATTCTTTTGTATTATCCAAACCATTAGTCAAAATAATAACAAATGCATTTAATGTTTCATTAGATGTTGCAAAGTCAACGCGTTCAATATCAAGTGGTTCACCATATGTGTCAATACCTGTTACTTCACGAACTGTAAACCAGTTTTTTATAACTTCTTTAGCAAGATCCTTATCCAAAGCAGTAGGGTATGGTGAAGAGATTAATGCACTTGTCTTCACAATAATTGTATTTGGATCAACTGCATAAGTTCCTGACATTGCTTCACTATCAAATGCAACAAGTCTAAAACTAAATGCTTCTTGAGCAAAAGTTTCTGGATCATTTACCCAAACATTGTCCATAGAAAGGTCGTTACCTTTATTAAGCACATAATATACATCTGCTTGGCCTGCACCCTTTAATGTTTCAATGTAGCCTGCATTTTCTGAATTTTTGGGTTCAATATTATTCGTCTTCTTACTTGCATCACCATCACCATAATAAACTATAGCGCCTGGAGTTCCAACTGGATCAGCAAATTGTAGTAAACCTGCATAAACGAATGTACCATCAGCTGCTTTACCTACTTTTGTGAAAATTTGTAAAGGTTCATTCCAGCCAGTAGCATTTTCAACCCAACCCCAGTTATGAACGCCAAGATTTTCTTCATAAGCATTAGATGGGTCAAAGTAAACGATGATTGCACTGTTTACTCCAACAGGTGCAATAATTGGATATGCAAAATCCGCTTCAGATGCTTCTCTAGATATGCCACCTTCAAACAAATAGACATGTCTAGTTTCATTTTCGACAATCAAGTCTGTTCCAAATACAACATTCGTTAGTTTGGAAGATGCCCAATCTGCACCACCGTCAACAAACTTAATTGCAATGAATCCAACTTCAGTCAATAATGGCACATCATTGTAACTAAAATAAATACCAAAATCATCTGTTCCTGATGGAGCAGCCATTGGTGCAACGGGACCACCCCATGCATGAGCACCAATACCGGTATAGTCTCCATCCCATTTCTGAACATGAATTACTAAATTCCCAGTTCCTGCAGCAAATACTTGAGTTCCGAAAAATCCAAATGCAGCAGCAATGAGAACTAAAACAATTAATACCTTCTTCATTTTTTTCCTCCTATTGTTTTAAAGAATGGATATACATCCTTATACCCAATAATCTTATCATATAAATATGGCAAATGTAAACGCTTTAGTTTTTAATGCATTGTGCAACCGTTTCCTTTTTGTAATCGCTATCATTTAATAGGGTGAAATCATACAGGTCATGATATATTGTTAATGTGAGGAGGTATTTTATGAAAAAACTAATTACGCTTATAATGATGGTATTCACTTTGCTAATTTTTGGTGTCACAACCATAGCAAGTGAAATACCCGATACACTGGTGGTTCATTATTTTAGATATGACGATACATACACAAACTTCAATATGTGGGTTTGGGAAAGTGCACCATCATCTCTTGGAGGTATTCAACATAATTTTGATGCCCTTCAAAAAGATGAACATGGTGTTTATTATGAAATCAATCTAACTGCTGATTATCCAACTGCTACTTCTGTAGGTATTATTATTAAACAGGGAGCATGGGATGGATATCGTGAGGTTGGTGGAGATCGTTTTATTGATTTATCCAATATTGAAGTTGTTGGTGGTGTTGCTCATGCATATTTTGTTGAGCAAGATTTACAAATTGGAACTTCGGATGCAGATTTAGCAAACAACATCCCTGACTATCGTGCAAAGATTTTAAATGCTGCTTTTGATACTCAAAAAAGAGTTGTAGCAAGTCTTTCACATATTCCTGAACTAGGATATGAAGTTTATGAAAACACGACAATGGTATTAAGTGGTTCAACTTTATCCAAATCATTGCTGCTAACCATTCCTAGTGTAGATATATCTAAAACATATACACTTAAAGTCATGTTTTCAGATATCTTAACAGTTGAAAAGGTTGTATCTTTACAAAATCTTTATGATACACAAGACTTTGAAGATTTATATACATATACAGGTACACTTGGTGTTAGCCATGAAGATGAATATACTGTCTTTAGAATTTGGGCACCACTCAGTCAAAGTATTACACTGAACTTATATGAACAAGGTCATCCAAATTACAATGATTCAGGCATTCTCCATGATGAACTTACACCATACCAAACAGAATCACTCTATAAGATTGAAAATGGTGCTTGGGAAGTTAAATTAACTGGTAACTACGACTTCAAATATTATACTTATAGTGTTAATAATAACGGTATAAGTAATGAAGTTGTCGATCCATATGCTTACTCAACTGGTGCAAATGGACAAAGAGGTATGATTGTTAACTTTGAGGAAACAAATCCAGACGGTTGGGTTTATAATGATCGTCCTAATACAATTACAAATTTAACAGACTATATTGTTTATGAACTTCATGTCAGAGATTTAACAACACATAGTTCATGGAATGGCACTGAAAGTTATCGTGGAACTTTCATGGGTTTAACTGAATCAGGTACAACTTACACTGGTGATGATGTTACAGTAACAACTGGACTTGATCATTTAGAAGAACTCGGAATCACTGCAGTTCAACTACTTCCAATTTTTGATTATGGTTATGTTGATGAAATTCAAGAATGGAGCAATCCAAATTATGCGAATGCATTCAATTGGGGATACATGCCTTATAATTTCAATACATTAGAAGGATCATTTTCTACAAATCCATTCGATGGAAAAACAAGAATCAATGAGTTTAAACAAGCTGTCATGGCACTCCATGACAAAGATATAAGAGTCATTATGGATGTTGTTTATAATCATACTGGCGAATCTTCTACTTCTAACTTTAATGAAATCGTTCCTGGTTATTATCATAGATTAACTGCTGAAGGTGGTTTCTCTAATGGTTCTGGTACTGGTAATGAAACTGCATCAGATCGTGCAATGATGAATAAATTCATGGTCGATTCTGTTCACTTCTGGGCAACAGAATATAATTTATCAGGTTTTAGATTTGACTTAATGGCACTTCATGATGTTGACACAATGAATGATATTCAAGCAATGCTAGAAGATATAGATCCAACACTCATCGTCTACGGTGAACCATGGACAGGTGGAACATCCCCATTATCTGAAGATATACGTGCAGATAAGGATAATATCAAGGATTTAAATTTAGTTGGTGCTTTTAATGATGTCACTAGAGATGCTGTCAAAGGATCTGTATTCCAAGCAACTGAAAAAGGTTGGGTGCAAGGTAATGTCACAGAATACAATGTACAAGGCATTATGTATGGTATTGTTGGTGGTGTAGATTTTCCTGGATTAGACCTTGTCACAGCATGGCATTTAAATCCAAATCAAACAATTAATTACGTATCAGCTCATGATAACAACACCCTTTATGACAAATTAAAGCTAACAGGTGTTAAGACAGCTGACATCCAAGCTGAACAAATTCAAGCAAATGCAATCATATTAACTTCTCAAGGTATTCCATTCTTGCATGCTGGTGTTGATTTCATGAGATCAAAACCTGCTGTAAGTGGTGGGTATGATAGTAATTCTTATGAATCTCCAGATATAGTCAATCAATTGAGATGGGATCGTAAGGCAGAATATGTCAACGTATTCGAGTATTATAAAGCTTTAATTGAAATAAGAAAGTCTTATTCACACTTTAGAATGAATAATGCTGATGATATAAGTACTAGATTAAACTTTGTTGAAGCAAATTCCGGTTTACAAGCTATAGCTTATAAGATCGACGGTTTAGAAAATGAACCTGATATCTTTGTTGTTCATAGTGGAAATCCACTAGGTGGACTTGCTCAAGTCAATCTTGAAGCCGGTAAATCTTATAAGTTGTTAACTTATTCTGAGGCTGCTGATGTGACAGGATTAGAAATCATATCTAATTCTGTATTCGTTCCAGCACATACAACAGCGATTTTAATTGAAATCGTTGATGAATCCATCACAATCAACCTTCCAGAAGTAACGATTGCAAAAGGTAGTACGTTTAATCCATCTTCCAATGTAACAATCATTAATCCAAATGCTACAATCTATTACTCAAATTATTTTGATGTGAATGTTCCTGGTCGTTATACAGTGACAG
Organism: Bacillota bacterium; assembly: GCA_018817915.1. Classification (GTDB taxonomy): domain Bacteria; phylum Bacillota_I; class Bacilli_A; order Acholeplasmatales; family Acholeplasmataceae; genus Peloplasma. Next base: position 674 of record JAHISX010000035.1, on the reverse strand, counting down.
TTGCTGTTGTTGAATCTTATGGTGAAGTTAAACTTTATTATTACACACTCAACGTAAGTGGTAATCAATTTAATGTCATCATTGATGAAACGAACATAGGAGGATAAAGAGATGAGAAAAATACTATATACACTATTCATATTATTAGCAGCAATCGGTTTAGCTTCATGTTCTGATAAAGTAGTTGATCCAGTTGATGTTACTGTTCAAGTCATGTCAGAAACGATGGTGTCTAACCAAATTGAAGTTCATGTTGTTGTTCCAATCGATTTATCCTCAATGACAGAATTATATGAAATAGCTTTGAGTATCAGTAGTCAAACATATGAAAAGCATTTTGATGCGATTGGTACTGACCGATACACAATGACAATTGTTTTATATCAATCTTCAGCTGATTATACAAGTGAAACTGCAAGTTATGGTCAAATCGTATTTGTTATTAACGACTCGATAACATCTCCAGGATTATCAATCGGTCAAAACAGTTTAATCTTTGAATAAAAAAAGACACCAATTGGCGTCTTATAAAGGTAATGTATACCCTATGTCAAGGACTAAGTGAAAAAAGACCTTAATCATTTAAATCATTTAAGTAAGATGGTTGTTCTTTTAGAGAGCGGCCATCTTTTTTATTGTTTTTGTCTCTAAACATATCACCATATGCTCTTGGA
>JAHISX010000006.1 GCA_018817915.1 Bacillota bacterium | reverse complement strand
ATGACTCCTTCTCTACCATTGTAATGGTCTTCACCCTTCATATCGATGATTCTGATTTTATCTCCAATTTTGTACATATTTACTACCTCCTATGGTTAGTAATATATATCACTCTAAAGAGAGAAAATAGCAAGAAAAAAAACGACCGAAGTCGCTTCATAAATGAATTAATTTATATTGTCTATTTTTCAATATTACAGTAAAAACCAAAATAACAAAGAATGATAAGATGAGCAAAGTATATTGCAGATAACGAAAGATAATCATTGTCTTCGAATTCGCCATGCATAACCTTATTTCTAATGTTGTAGCCATTAGCACCAACACTTAATAATTGCATCAGACTGAACATATCATCTGTCATGAACTCGAGCAGTTTATTTTTATAAATATTACTGCTGTCATCTCTAAAGATGTCATTCATATCAATCTTTGATTGATGTCCTCTTACAAATTCCGTGGTCGATATTCCTGAATTTTCGAAAAAGTACCTTAGTCCATCTTCAAAAGTGGAAATTAAATTGTTCAAGTGAACATTGAAGTTCTTGTTAAGGACTCCAATAATTGCATTTTTAACTGTTTGCTTCTTTGTAGGTCTGCAAATCGGATTGTTGATAAGTAGTTGCTCAATAAAACTTTCAACTTCCTGATCCATTTTAAATGAATTCAAGAAACCTACCATTACAGGTGCAACTGCAGTCTGTATTATTATGTTGAATGCAATGTTCGATGCAGCTAACTCACTGGAGTCATTTGTTTTGATTGTTTTCCCTGACTTGGGATCAACCAAAACAATGGGGATAAAATCAAATGTGAACGAACTCTTTCTTAAACCAATTGATTGTTCTTTAATTTCCTCAACTGTAATTATTTTTAAACTCATAATTAATGTAGAGAATAACTTAAAGCTAGACATACTTTCAAAAGTAGTCCTTATCATTTCATCATGCTTTATCAGTGCATCAGTTAAATCCTTACCTAATGGCACATTATGAGATTGGATTGAGTTTAGAACTTCATTATTTGCCTTATCTAATTCAATTTTGTATTGGTTAATGAGTGCTTGATCATCCGAGAACTCTGAAACATACATGACTGCTTTCTCAAGATTAGACTGTCTAATAGTATAGTGCATCAAATCAAGATTTGAGAAAATATAATTTGCATGTTGAAGTGCTACATCTTTCTTAGGTTTTGTATAGGTCTTCGCATAATCAAAGATTTTATCATATATCTCAAACTCATGTATATCTTTAGGTTTTGATGATAATGCGAAAGTTGTCAAATCTTTAGTAAATTCAAAGTGTGCTTTAGAAGTAATGTTCATATCTTGTAGTACTGTCAATATTTTATAAAATACTCGTGCAAGATATTTATTCATAAGATTTTGCATGTCTTTTATATTAGCAAATATTTCATTCAATAAAATCTTTGTATCTTCGGGACTAAGATAAGTTTTTAGTTTGTTAACTAAATACTCTATTCTGTTGCTAGGTGCGTAAGTATCTGCTTTTGGCAAAAATTGGATCAACTCATTGATAGACTTCTTTGCTAAATCAATATAATTTGAATGATGAGATTCCTTATACAACAACTTTTCGATTAATAAACACTTGATGCTTGTGTTGTTACTCTGATTTATGAGCTCAAGCATAATAGCTTCATTTTCATCTGTTCTTTGCTTCTCTATATAATTATATTTATCCACAAAGTCAAAGATTTCATGAATACAAGGTGAGGATTTACTATGCTCATACAAAAACATCGTATTATCGAGATGATTGAGATCGTAATTACTTACTATTGATTTATACTCACTGCAATTCATCAATTTTTCTATAGTTAACACAAAATACCACCTAATTTCATAATCTCAAAAATCTTACCTTCCATTTTTTAATTGCCACCCTGTACGGTACCATAAACCTAGGGAAATTAAGTCAAGTGGGGGGTCAATCTTCGTTAAGTTTACTATTACAATTCAGACACAACCCGTTCATATTATAATTCTCATCGGTGAAATGTTCACCACAATTTGGACAAACATCATTTTCATCTTCATTTGGATCTGAGTAGTCATCTTCACTATAATCCTTTAAGATTTTGATATCGCATTTTATATTTTTAAAATCATAATCATTTTCAATTAACTCATAGTCAATTCCTTTATCAAGTAAAACAGCATAAATAAGGATTGTATCTATATAAAAATCAATTTTTACGTGATAATAATTCGGGTTCGAATCTCTATCATATGTTTCAACTACATCAGCTTCATATGAATGCTTTGTTTTCAACTTGATTATGATATCTTTTTCATTACTAAAGTACTTTGTTTTAGCAGTATTCATCAAGAAACTTGGATTATCAATAGGTTCTGCATCACTAACATCTGATATAGTTCCATAACGTAATGTCTGTCCAATAACAAAGTTTTCTAAGTTATAGTTCCATTCTACTAAATCGTCTACAACATCATCGCTTACCATAGTTAGATTGGCTATATCATTATTCAATCTTTCGGTTTGTGTACTAAGCTGTAGCAATGCTAAACTATCAACATATTCGTAGTTTTCTGATAAAAAATCAGTTAAACCGATTATGCGAAATGATTTTGTAGCTTTAAACTTGTCATGCCAATCACTTAATAGCGAAGCAGCAGGGATTTTTTGTGACACTTCCCACCAATCCTCTTTGCTTTCATTTTCCAAAAATACTACTTCATCATATGCATCAGAATAATCAAGTAAATCCATCCAAATAAAAATATCATAGTATTTTGAAAATGGGTCATTCTTTTTTGACATGTCTGTTAAGCCAGGCTTAATCCCTAGTTTGACTCTTTGATCTGCAATAATTGATAATTGAATTTTCTCATTCTGAGTGTAAGACTTATAAGGCTTATCAAATATAATTTTATTCACGAAATCTATTACTGGATCTGATGAAATGAAATCATAATCAACTTGTTTATCTATTTTATCAATTTCTTTATGAATCTTATGAGAGTACTTTGCAATAGTTTCTATCAGAGATGCCGTGTCTTTTGTTATTGAAGATTCAAAACCTTTATATAGTTTACTTTCAGCAATGCTCCCGATTACCTTATTCACAGATTTAAGTTTGTCAGTGAACTCCTTTTTGAATAAAGCTACTCTATTGCGTCCCCCAGTTTGCAAACGAGCTTGTCTGTAGTTTCTTGAAAATTCTTCAAATACAAATTCAGAAATGTATAAATCATAATTGCATTTAGAAAAAAAATCAATCAGTGATACTGAGTTATCTCTTGAGATTGAATATAAATCTAATAATACATTCGTATCAAATACAATTAATTTCTTCATTAACATCGCACCTCTATTACAATCATTATATCAAATAATGCTTATTTCACAGAGGCTTTTTCAGGATTTAATGGGTTCCCATCCGAATCAAATTTAACTTCTTTACTAAAACGTTTATGTTCTTTGTTGTGACAATCCCTGCAAAGCAGCTCCAGGTTATCTTGATTAATGCTAATCGCTGTGTTATTTACATTATCTATTAAGAGTCTTTCTTTATGATGTACTTCGATTCCAACTTGTCTACATCGTTCACATAGTCCGTTGACAGACATTATCTTAAGTTCACGAGTGGCAAGCCATGCAGGTGACTTGTAGAAATTATGCAGAACCTTTGGCTTTTTCATAGGCTTCTTTTATTTCTGCTGCTTTTGCTTCCACATGTT
>JAHISX010000005.1 GCA_018817915.1 Bacillota bacterium | reverse complement strand
ATGACTCCTTCTCTACCATTGTAATGGTCTTCACCCTTCATATCGATGATTCTGATTTTATCTCCAATTTTGTACATATTTACTACCTCCTATGGTTAGTAATATATATCACTCTAAAGAGAGAAAATAGCAAGAAAAAAACGACCGAAGTCGTTTGTAATTTTAATCGGAAATAACTATTTTGCTATTATGTTTATCTATGTAAGTTACATAGTATGGAATAGATTTTTGCTTTGCCCACGATATAATTTTTGTTCTATTAGCACTATGCACAAAGTGACCAATAATAACTCCCGTAATTACACAGTCTTCAATATAATTAGAGGGATTGTTATACCTTCCAAATCTACCATTTGAAAAATATAATGCTTCAGGGTTATCTTTAATTTCGGGATAGTAAATTTGTTTAACAATACGAATTTCTTGTTCGTATTCCCAAATTCCTTTTTTTTGAAAAATTGTTTTTGTATAGTCGTATTTTGTAAATGCTTCTTCTTCTGTAAACGTACTGTCATCATAACTAACAATTTTAGGCGTTTCACGAAAATACTTCACTCTTCCAATGTAATATCCTTTTTGTATTAATGTATTTACATTAAACTTCAACCTAATACAAACTCCCGAGTAATTTTGTGCGTAATGTGCCCACATGACTTCACTATTATTTACTAGGGTGAAAGGAGCTACAACAATTGACCCATAATATACATATCCTTTATTATGTCCATCTTGACTAGATAAATTTCCTATCAACTCAAAAGGATCATTAAAATCTTTCACATACGACATATACACTCTCTGTTTTAGTATGGTATCCATTAAATAGTTATTGAAAGGTAGATATTTATATAATGTAATGAAACCTTCAGAATCAACTAAATCTTTAATTGAATCATCATTATACTCGAGCTTAGGGATTTTAACTTGTTTGCTTGTATCAGATTCAAATTGATTATCCATAGAAACTGATAGCAAATCATCAATTTTACAGTGAAATAGCTCAGTTAACATTACCAATTCATTTGCTTGGAACAAAAGAGGTTCATGCTCTTTATTTTGGTACTCATCGAGTTCCATTTGCAGATATTTTGACACATCATCTTGACTTAAACTGAATTTTTCCCGAAATTCTTTAACAACATTAAACATAACTTTTCACTTCCTTCGACTTAATGAAACATAAATATCAGATTTTCAAAATTATAACCTCGTGTTTTTTGATTGCCACCCTGTACGGTACCGCTCACCAGAATTTTTATATGGATAGGGGGGGATTAAATCATTACTGTTGTAGGATTTGTTAAAAAATTACTCCAATCACAATAATGTAGCTGATGATTAATCTGATCATAAAGAAAAACAAACTCTGCTTCGTAATACTTTCCAAAGTTAATCCAGTCGCTATGTCCAATATGTCTGGATAAGAAACTTCCAATATCACTCATTTTATTACTTTCAAAGTTTAAAAATATTCCGTATGCTTTTGTATGTGTTGTACTGAAAGTATTAAAATATATAGATTTTCTATTCTTTAAAATTTCTCCAAAGAGTTGTTTTGAATAGTTGGGAACATTTGTAACACTCGCATCAGTTTTGCATTCAATTGCTAGTAAGTAACTTTTAGCGTTTATAGTAGTTTCAAACACTAAATCAGGTTTATCCCCATCACCTGTTACAACTGAATGGTGGATAACAAACCCGGTTTTTTTGCCATAATAAGCAACAAAATCATCAATCATAAGTTGTTCTGAACCCATTAAATCACTCCTCGTATGTGTTTAAATGCTATTCAATATTCATTGCTGTGTTTTCGACTAAAAAGGTTTTTAATTTAGGATCTATTCTATTAATTACATTATCAATAAAACCCTGAATCATGGGTGAAACTTTATACAGTAAATTTTCTTCTGGGGTAATATCTATTGATGACAAATCATTGTATTCTGGGTCCATTAAATAATCATCAGATAAGTAAAAGATTATGGAAAAGAGATAACCCATAATTATATTTAGATTTTGGTTTATGAACTCAAAAGTTTCTAAAGAAGGTTTTAATATGAATTCTGGATTTAATTTATTTAAAAATGAGATTCCATTGCTATGTGCGTGATTGTTTAATGTTTTTGTAAAACCATCGAAATATTTAAATAAACCAATTTCTTCACTTATCTTATTAATAGAAGGATCCGTTAAAAGAAGAGAAATTATATGTTTAGAGTATACATTTCTCATTTGATTTGATGACCAATCAAAAGCATTTTTGACATGTTTATTCCATACTTTTAGTTTTTCAATACTATCGACATCGTGTTCATTCATATTGCTTAGCCTTAAGAAGTATATAAATAAGAACATGTCATCTTTAAACTTTCTTAAAAGTGTAAATGTGTCTGCTAAATTTACAACCTCAACTGTTCGAAATATACTATAAAGTGTTGTTCTGCAATTACCCATGATACTACCTAGATCAATATGCTTGAAATTCATTCGATTTTTTAATTCTTCAAAAATAAGTGTTCGATAATTTTCATTATTTATTTTTACTAAAGACGGGATATTTTCAATCATAGATATCGTCACTATCTGATGAAAATTATTTTCTTGAATACAGAATAGAAAATCATAGTAGTTTCTAATATTTTCTATCAGTTCTTTATACTCGGAGTGGGTCCTATAAATCTCGATAATTTTATCATCATTACAAAAAATACTAAAATCAGACATATAAACACCTCTATTATAATCATTATATCAAATAATGCTTATTTCACCGATGCTTTTCAGGATTTAATAGGTTTCCCTCTGAATCAAATTTAACACCCTTACTAAAACGTTTATGTTCCATATTGTGGCATTCTCTACATAGCAGTTCCAAGTTATCTTGATTGAGGCTGACAAATGAATCATTGACATTCTCAGTAGTTAGGCTTTCTTTGTGATGGACTTCGATTCCAATCTGACCACACCGTTCGCAAAGCCCATTGACTGCCATAATCTTTAGTTCACGAGCAGCAAGCCATGCAGGTGACTTATAGAAATTATGCAGAACCTTTGGCTTTTTCATAGGCTTCTTTTAGTTCAACTGCTTTTCCTTCCACATGTTCCCAACGAACTGGTAAATCTTCACGACCTATATGTCCGTACTTTGCTAACTCCTGGAACTTAACTTTGTCAAACTCTAGCTCTTTCCTAATGTTTGCAGGTGTAAAGTTGAAAGATTGTTTAACCAACTCAAGCAAGTCTTCATCAGGTAAACTACCAGTACCAAAGGTATCAATCGAAACGGCGACTGGGTTTGCAACACCAATGGAATAGGACACACAGACTTCGCACGTGTCGGCCAATTCTGCCGCCACAAGGGCTTTTGCTACGAATCTGGCATAGTAAGCCGCACTGCGGTCAACCTTGCTTACGTCCTTGCCAGAAAAGGCTCCACCACAATGTTTAGCATATCCGCCATAAGTATCTACGATTATCTTTCTACCTGTTAGACCTGAATCACCATAAGGACCGCCAATGACGAAAGCTCCTGTTGGATTGATGAGAATATTGATATTAGTTAGATCCTTATCAATTAATGGTTTGAGTACTTCTTCAATGATGATTTCTTTTGCGAGTGATAGGCTTGCTCCTTGTCTTGTTTGGGCTGAAACAATAATCGTGTCGTATGCAAAAGGTTGACCATCTACATATCTTACCGATACTTGGCACTTACCATCTGGACCAAAGATGTGGTTATACTTAGCTTTTCTAAGTGCATCTACTTCTTTAGCAATCTCATGTGCAACTACAATTGGTAGTGGCATCAGTTCTGGTGTTTCATTGCATGCAAATCCATACATCATCCCCTGATTACCTGCACCCTGTTGATGATCAAGTGTTTCATTGACTCCTTGTGCAATGTCAGGTGACTGTTTGGATATCTTTTCTAGTACACAGAACTCATCGGTATATCCGATGTCTTTTAGTACTTGTTTTGCGATTTCAGAATATTGAATTGAAGCAGTGGTTGTAACCTCACCAAAGATAACAACTAAATCGTCCTTGATGGCTGTCTCAACTGCTACACGTGCAGATTGGTCTTGTTCTAGAATCGCATCAAGTATTCCATCACTAATAAATCCCAAAATAAGCTTTGCGAATATTCTAAACAATCAATTCTTATGGTATAATAACATTGAACTTATAGTAATATGTTCGTTATCCCTAACCTCTAGTACTTATCAGTATTATTTCCCATGTACAAAAAATTGAAGAATTGAGGATTTGATTCATGAACTGTCCAAATTGTAATGCACTGATGAAAAAAGGATTTTTACCTGTTAATAGAGGCAGGTTATACTGGTCTCCTGAAGGTCAAAGAGTACCCTGGAATGTTTCAAAAATTCCTAATGAAAGCGTGATTTTATCTAAATTCACGATTACTACACCAATAAAAGTTGAAGCATATATTTGTGTGTCGTGTAAATTTGTGCTTGTACCTATTAAAGCCGAAGATGAGTAGGAATTAGTTGATTTAGTTATTCATAATATGTAAACCATTGTTTTAAATTCTTCCTTTTTTTCTTTTTAATTTAGAATTTTTTGATAGATTCATCTAGATAAGTATTATAGCAAGATAATTAATAAAGTGGATAGCACTATACTATCCACTTTTTTTGCAAACAATCTCTGAACTTACTCCTTAATGATAATATTTCTCTCTATATACTCAAAACTTTTGTTAGCGGTATTATCTTCAAATTCTTTAAATATATTTTCATGTAAACTTCTATCAACATATCGATATATATCATTTCTATGCTCTCCATCAAATACCCCAATACCATCTCTAATAAATATTTCTGATCCAGTTTGAAAAGAGAACTCATATTTGAAGTATAGATAATACATATTATCTGTTTTAATTCCCTTGATTTCGATGATTTTGAAATACTCAGTTCTAGTGGACAAATTCGAAAGATATTTCTCAATTTTATTGGAATAGATTGCTATATCACTCTCTTCAGTTGATTTAGAGCATGATGTCGTAAATATTAAAAGCAAGAATAATACAGCTACTATATATATCTGTTTACCCCTCATATAATGGTACAAATACTCCACGACTATACATTTCACCATATATATAATTGCCACCAGTATATGTTGAGTATCTCAAAAAAATGTCATCTATTACTTCTACAGTTATATGCTCATATGTAATAAGTACTGGATCATGGAAAGTTCTTACAGTAATAACTTGGTTATTAACAACATATGTATATGTTGTTGCGTTTGATGCAGCATAAACTTCTTCAGCTGGATTTAATGCATTATCAGGAAATGTTGATATATAGAGAATTGCACCTATTATTGCAACAGGTAAAGACATCGGCACAACCCAAACTGCTACTAAGGAGAATGCAGAAACAGCACCATTCATAATATATTGAAAGATCATATCATCTCCAGTAATTGGATTGCCAACTGAATCGTATCCTAGCAAAGAATCACTCTTTAAATAATAGTATAAAGCTACTTGATCAGGAGTTAAATAATCTTTTCTAATGACAGGGCTATACATACCATCCCAATATTTGCTATCTTTTAGCCAAGTTCCCCCTGTAGTTGAGTATTTTTTATCGTAATTTGGTTCCGCATAAACAACATAGCTTCCGGTCGTTGTCGATGAATACCCTTTTAACTTGATGTAATAATCTTCATTGTGATTCAAGTCATATTCAATCCTAAAATTAGTACCAACTCCTGAATCATCATCTTGATCTTTTAATACATAGTTCTTTATCCATAAAAAATTCTGTTCTTCATATAGATAACCATAGGTATCTGTAGTTCCTGTTGTATAAACATTATAAGCTCGTTTGGGTTCCATGATGCCCATAGGCGTTTTAAAATGAAAATAATCAATATCACCTGCTGGACTAAGAGAACCGGAAAACATGTTATCAGAACCTAATTCATATGCATCGGTAAAACCTGTATTTGCTGAAACTCTTAATGATCCCACCATAAATGTAAATAAAACAAGTACTGCAAAAGTTAAAATTTTTTTCATTTAATAATTCCCCTTCCTTAAATTAATAATGTTTCTTGAATAAATTTTGTTTGCAAAATATATATATTCAATGACAATAATTGCACCGCTAAGCAAAATTGTCTTGAAGTATACCCCGGTTGTAAATCTGATTACTTGTAAATTATAAACTGTATGTGTTGTAAGAATATTATTTATTCCATTTGAAAATGTTAAAATTAACATAAATAAAATAATCGAAAATGAAGCTATAAAAAGAATGGATTCATAAATGTATAGAGCATTGATATTGTATTTCGAAAAACCATTTGCTTTAAGTAAATACAAGCTTTTGTTATCGCTAGAAATGTTATTACGTATATTATTCAGACTTACTAAAATAAATATCAAAATCATTGAAGTGATTATTGCTGTTTTATTTGTCTTGATCAAATCGATAGAAAAAGAAATAAAACTAACATCGGCCGCAATATAGTTGTTAAATGAATATCCCTTACTTAAAAAATAACTAAGTGTTTCTAAATCTTGTGTTTCAACCAAAATATGATTAATAGAATAATAGTCATTAACACACGTTTGGAAACTTTGAAAATCCATATATATGTTATTTGTATTAAACTCATCATCATAATATCCAGTGATCAGAATATTGTTGCCTCGGGTTTTCAAATAAAGTGGAATATCCCTATTCATCATGTCGGCATATAATGCTTGAGGTATATAAAGTTTATGATCAACAGAATTGATTATATCAGTTACATATTCACCATTATATACACTTATATTAAATTGTTGTTCAACATTTTGAAAAGTATAGTGATTAATTAATCCTCTATCGATAATTTGATCTATATTGCTGATTGGTAAATATAACCTAGCATAAATATATTTTCTATTTAATTGAAATTCATCTTTCAATATTATATTTTCATATCCAATTATATTTTCTTCATCTGTATCAAGCATAGAATATTTGTTAGCAGTTGTTCTCATTATTCCAGATATTGAAAATATATCATCTCCTAGTATAATATCATTACTAATTATATCTTCATAATCACCTGCTATGCCTTGGGATATTAGAAAATCAGCAATATAGTCAGACATTAAAAACTCGCTTTGTGTAGGAAGATTTCCATAAATAACATCAATATCTCCGTTATATATAACAAAACCATATATTCTATCAGTGTCATAGAAACTTAGGGGATATTGATTTTCTATATAAAAATCATTATCGATTAATCCAGAAACTGATCCGCTTGAATTTGTGTTTAAGAAAGAATAATCCTGTTGAATATCGATATATTGGGTAGAAAATAAATCTTCTTCAACACTCATTATTGTATAAGGTATATGATTATCTACTATTGCTGTGTGCAGCAAATCTATTTTATTAAGTGTCATTACCAAATACACTAAATAAATAGAAAACATTAAAATTGAGAAAAGTAAACTATTGAATATCATCTTTAAACCTTTAGTTCTCGTTTTATTTAAAATAACCATCTTTATTGTTCTATTATTTATTCTCTGTTTTTTGATGATTGGGCTTTCTGATTCTTCAATATTAGATTGCTGCAAACACTCTACTTCTTGTTCTTCAATGATACGCAGCTTAAGTTCCTTCTTTTCCAACAACAAAGCATTGATAATACTCCACTGTGACGCGTCAGTAATGATATCGTTTTTTAAAAAAATAATATCATTATCAATAATCATTTGGTTTGTATTTTCTTCATTAGAATTTACGTCATATATAACAACACCATCTCTTATTTCGATAATTCTATCAGATATATTTGATGCTAAATTTCTGTTATGAGTAACAGTAATTACTAGTTTATCCTTAGATATTTCTTTTAACTTGTTAAATAAAACCATCTCTGTTACATCATCAAGATTAGCACTTGGCTCATCAGCTATAAGTAAAGAAAATTCCTTCATAATACTTCTTAAAAATGATACTCTTTGTTTTTGACCAGCTGATAACTCATTTATCTGTCTATTAACACAATTTTCTAGTCCAATGGACTTCATCTCTTTGAGAACTTCGTGATTTGAAAGTACTCTGCCTTGAATATTAGAAAATAATCTTATATTATCTACAACATCTAACCCCTCTAAAAATATATCCTCTTGATCAATAATTGCGATTTCTTCATATAACAATTGACTTGATTTTAGGTTAGTTTTTTCGTATATGACTTCACCAGTAGTAATTTTATCAAGTTTACCAAGAATATTTAACAATGTAGTTTTGCCACTACCGCTTGCCCCTACAATGATAATTAGTCCTTTAGAAGGCAATTTTAGAGATATATTTTTTAGTGCTTCTGTTTTATTATTTTTATTATGATAAATTTTACTAATATTTTTTAAAATAATCATAGAGTCCCTCCTATCTAAAAACTATTGGTGATGAATTTTTAATAATTGAATTTACTTTATGCAACGGCGAAACTTCAAAAAATAGTCATTTAGTTTAGTCCTTTCGAGACAATTTGTAACAGTATCTTGATCTTTAGTATTTAAAATAATAGTTGTTTGTTGATATTTTGTCACATATATACTTGCCAATAAATATTAAATAGGTTGTATCCCTGATAATTATTGAATTATTCGGAATTTTTAATGATATAAATGTCCTTGATTAAATGAAGTATCCAGATGTTGTAGATTCACAGATGTTGTATAGTTATAATTATTTTTATGAAATTTACTAATAGTCTCAATTCAAAAAGGAACATAAGAAATATTTCATCAAATATACAATAAAAACCGCACCTCATGAGTATCTATACATAGGAATAGTGCAACTAAACAAATCAGTGTTAAAAACTTGTCAATTATTAAAAATGCCCCCTAGATATTGTTATATTTATAATTCTATCACACATTTCTGCTATTTCAACAATAGATGGTACTACAAAATAAGGCAAAATAAAAACATAAGTCATCCGTATTGTGGGAAACTAATCTAGATTAATTTTAATTTATGTATTTTTATCGTCAACAACTTTATATACATTACTTCCTTTATGTAAAAATATACAACTTTTTCTTGAATATAGTTATTTACTACATGCTTATTGATTATCATTACTTGAATATTATTGTCTCCAAATTTGGTTTTTATAGGAATAGCAGTACAATTTCTTTTTTTAAACAAATGAGCAAAATGATACGTCTATTGTTCAGAAATCGTTATTTGAGACAACATTAGAATCGTTCTTTTATAAACATTATATCAAATAATGCTTATCTCACCGATGTTTTTCAGGATTTAATAAGTTTCCCTCTGAATCAAATTTAACTTCCTTACTAAAACGTTTATGTTCCTTATTGTGGCATTCTCTACAAAGCAGTTCCAAGTTATCTTGATTAAGGCTAATGGATGAATCATTAACCTTCTCAACAGTGAGTCTTTCTTTGTGATGGACCTCAATGCCTATTTGTCCACATCGTTCACATAGTCCGTTGACAGACATTATCTTAAGTTCACGAGTGGCAAGCCATGCAGGTGACTTGTAGAAATTATGCAGAACCTTTGGCTTTTTCATAGGCTTCTTTTATTTCTGCTGCTTTTGCTTCCACATGTT
>JAHISX010000034.1 GCA_018817915.1 Bacillota bacterium | reverse complement strand
TTTTGTTTGCAATCATAGATAGAGCTGATGATTTAAGAAAAGCTAAACTTATAGGAAAAGCCTTAAAATACTTATTAACACATAAAATAGACAATATGAAGAATATATTTTTTCGATTATGTCATCTAATTAACGATGCATATTACGATGATTTAGAAATATTAGTTTTGTTTAGAAAAGATAATGAACAACTGTCAACAAGTGATGAAGAACGATTAGAAGAATTATATAGATTTGGATTTTTGATGGATGTAAGATTTAGAGCAGATAATCTAAATGAATCACTTGGTAAATTAATAAATTCGGATGGTTTTGAAACAAACGGTATACTTTATGTATTAAACAAATATGGGATATTACTAAAGGATATATTACTGTCCAAATAGGATATATGATATTAACAAAATTTCATAATATCTCTTGATACTATAGATTGGAGCTTTTACCATTGAAACGAACAATAATGATATTGCCACAATTCGATAATATGGATGTTATCGAACAAATAAGAAACAAATATGATCCATTAGCTAAACTAATTCAACCACATATCACTCTTGTTTTTCCTTTCGAATCAGAAGTTTCCAATGACTTTCTTGAAGAAGTTATCAAAAAACAACTTATGCATATTAATCCATTTGAAGTAGTCCTACAGGGTTTTAGTAGACAAATTGAGGAAAAAACGACATATTTATTTCTTGACATTATTATAGGAGCAAAGGAGTTACAGGGAATTCACGATTTGCTTTATAGTGTGAATTTTGCTACGCTAAATGAAGATTACACATATGTGCCACATATAACTGTAGGAAGATTTAGTGAAGTTAGTTCATTAAATAATGCATATGCTGATGTAAAGAATCTAAACATAATATTTAAAAGTAGAATTAACAAGATTATCATTGAAGAGATTGCGACGGATGAGCAATCAATTGTAGTAAAAGAGATTTTTCTTTAATACGACAATACATAATACTTTTTGTGAGGGGAACGAGAATGGGAATAGAGAATACGTATAGAGAATCAATAGAAATACTAAGAGTAAGTGATATTATTGAAAAATATCACATATCATTTAAAGCGGTAATTATCACCTTTCAAAGCAAGGTACTAGAAGGACTTTTAAGAGAGAACTTAATTATTGAGATTGAAGATCGGAAAATCGGATCTGCTCATGGTAAGTATCCGATTTATAGATTATCAAAAATGCCAAGTGTTCTCTTTTATTTATCACCAATAGGAGCTCCTACAGTTGTAGGTGTATTAGAAGAAATCACGTATGCATTTGATGTTAAAAACATAATCATGTATGGTAGTGCAGGAGTATTAGATAAAGAGATAACAGCTGGCAAGATTATTGTCCCTAGTAAAGCGTATAGGGATGAAGGAACAAGTTATCATTATCATCCCGCTAGTGATTTCATTGATATCAATAACTATGGCTATATATCTCGAATTTTAGATAAAATCACAATTGATCATGTAATAGGATTTACATGGACAACAGATGCTTTTTATAGAGAGACAGAATCCATTGTTAATGAACGAAAAAAACAAGGGTGCATTTGTGTTGAGATGGAGATTAGTGCTGTGCAAGCATTTGCAAATCTTAGAAAGTTAAACCTATATACATTTGTCTATAGTGCTGATAATCTAGATTCAACCAAATGGGACAAAAGGATTTTAGGCAATCTATCAATTGATTCGAGAATCAATTACTTTTTAGTTGCTTCTGAAATTGCAAATAATGTTTTATATACTACATTAGTAGAGGATTGATTTAGGTGAATTATTGTTCGAACTGTGGAAGAAAACCGGAATCTACACATGTAACTCAGATGAACGAGTGTCCGTTTTGCACTTATGTTGACTGGAATAACTGGGTTAACGTTTCTTGTGTTGTTGTAGCATATAATCATAACAACGAGTTTTTAATGATCAAATTAAAAGGAAAAGAAGAGGATAAATTAACTTTTCCTGGTGGATACCGCGACTTAGGAGAAACCCTAGAAGAAGCTGCTAAACGAGAGTTCTTTGAAGAAACAGGCATGGCAATTACTCAGTTAGCTCTCTATAAAACCTATACAAAAGATGAACAAAGACTTATATGGGTCGTATATAAAACAAAAATTACTGATGTTAAATTTGTAGATAACGATGAAGTTAAAGAATTACTGACTATTAGTGAACCACAACATGTTGATTCAACTACATTTAGAGGTGAGTTGACTGAAAAGTTATTCTATGATTTGATACAAGAAAGTTGATACCAAAAACAAACTATTTTAGTAAAAATCTGGATGTAAGAGGCTAGAAATTGTTAGATGCTAAATCAAGAAGAGGAAGGCTATTTCATGTTACTAATAAAATATTTAGAAAATCCATGTGGTACATCATCCATTCCTTATTGGAAACAACAAGTCATATCTATTCCTGAAAATATTAAAATCTATCATGAAAAGATATTCAATCAAATTGAAGTAAAACCACTTCATATTGAGAAGTATTTTCGACTAATACATTACTTGAATGAAATCTCAGAACCAAATCCTATGATTGAAACTATTGATATCAATAACGATTTGCACGAGCTGATTACATTGATTAATTTTTGTTATGCTGATCAACAAATTTCTGTTGATGAAGATGATGTTAATGATTGGCTAAACAGAAAAGTCTATCACAGCAATTTATGGGTTAAGATAGTTCTCAATCAAGAAATAATTGCTACCGGAATTGCTGAATACGATTCAGATGCAGAAGAGGGAGTCCTCGAGTGGATTCAAGTCAATCCAAAATACCATGGAAAAGGATATGGAAAGATGATTGTCGATGAACTTATTAATAGATTATCCGGTATATCTCGCTTTATTACAGTATCAGGTAAATTAGACAATAAAACAAACCCTGAAATTTTATATAGACGATGCGGTTTTGTCGGTCATGATGTATGGTATGTTTGTAAGATAAGTGATGGTGAGTAATGATTTAGGGTCACAGTTTCCCACCGTGTCCTCCAAAGGGTATGTTGATGGACAAAAGAACACTTTTCTTTCATTGTCATACACTTTCCTCCGTTGTCCTCTTAAAGGTATGTTGGTGGACAAAAGAACACTTTTAAGTGTTTTCATCTAAAAACGCGAGTTTATTTGTGCTCCTATGACACCATATAACAAGCATAGGTTTGATACATAAGCGAATTAGTAATTCGCCCTAGTATCAAGCCTTTTTTCATGCACAAAAGGCGTTTTCTCCCCATATTCCAAATTCCGTATATCCTGTAGAGGTTTAATTCAAAATTTTTGCAGGTCTTTTTTGATTTCTGCGTTCTACCTTTTAACGATTACCCAACTATTTACACGATTACTATGCGGCTATTTATAAGAAGAGTTGAAATCCCCTATGGCGGAAAAAGGCTGATTCGAAATCATTATCTTCTTGGTGGAAGGGTAGTAGTCGTTAAATTATAAGTGTTTGTTACACCGTCTAAGAGAAGTGTTGCTTTTACGACGCCATTGATTGACAAAGTGTATGTTTCATTGACCTCTAAATCAGATGATGTCAAAAAGATAACTTGGTACGATTTGGAAGGAGTAAATGATAATACTTCCTGGCCATCTTCATTCAGCAATTGAATTTCGGAATCTATAGCTTGTAAGGATCCCGTATTGTATGTAATACTGACTTGAGTAGAATTGTCAGTTGGGAATTTTGATTCTTTCCCATACCCTGCAACCCCAACAAATGAACCACCATTTAGAACAAAAGTCAGGTCATAGTCAACTATGGATTGAAGTCCACTGGTTGGACCATTAATATAAAACGAACCACCGTTTATTGTAATACTACCATTCGCATCGATTGAATCACTAAATGAGGTAATATAGAACAAACCACCATCAATTTGTAATAGTGCTGTTGAAGTGTCAGGATCAGCCGTTCCACCATTAGGAACATCAACAACAGCACGATCGATGTCGGGATCAGAAGCATTGATTCCATCATCACTTGCAGTAATGTTAAATGTTCCATCAGAAATATTGATGTATTTTCCTTCAAGTCCTTCAAATGAATCGATTGTAAATGATCCATCTTGAATAGTGAGGGATTGATTTGCATGAATACCATCATCTTCAGTTTGAATAGTATAAGACCCATTAAAAATGATTATTCCATCATCTGAATGAATAGCATCATCTTTGGAATTAATATCAAAAACTCCATCGACTAGATAAATACTATGATCAGCCTTTATTGCTTTACCGCTTGTCTCTGTGATGTTGTTATTCTGATAGCTTGAATTTAATTGATAAGTACCACTATAGATATACAAATCATAGGCAGAACTAATCGAATCGCCATAAGAATGAATGGTATAAGTACCACTTAAAAGATAAATCACGCATTCGTCAATGTCTTCATCATTATCACTTTGGATGCCATCGCTTTGTGAATCTATCGAAAGAGTAACATTAGACATGGTAATTGAACCACTTGCTTTTATCGCGTGACCAGTTGAAGTGATTATCAATTCTGTACCATATATGATTAGATCATCATTTGATTTAATACCTTTTTGTAATCCAGCACTAATACTTAGACTTCCAGTTCCATTAATGGTTAGATCATCTTTAGAGTAAATCACAGCGTCTTTTTCATACTCTGTGTCAGAAAGATCAGTAAGCGAGTTGGTCGTAGAAGATAATACTTGGATGATGACTTTATCTGCATTTTCAATATAGATAATTGGACCATTACTACTTGATAAAATAAGATTATTTAAAACCAGTGTAACTATGTCATCACTTGAAGCATTTACAAAAATAGTTGCTTCATCTGAAGTACCATTAATTTCATAGACACCACCACTTGAGATTGTGACCGTTGTATTTTCAATGTTAACTGATGACGTGCTTGATATGATAGAATTATTGTTAAAACTAATGACTCTGTCAGTCGATGTAACAACAGAATTTATATCTTCATCTTCAATTTCAGGTGTGTAGACATCTGATATATCCATTTCTAGATTTGGAATCGGGAATTCGGTATCAGATGTTGATGAACATGAAATTAAGAAAAAGATAGTTGTTAATAATATTAAGCTTATGAATAGTTTTTTCATTTGTTTTCTCCTCGTATAAATTTTTGTGTAGGTTTAAGTATAGTAAAACTAGATAGTGTGAAAGGTTGATATCGAACAGTAATACTAATCATTACAAATGGATTCATTGATTTTTAGTTATTACATAAATCAGTAGATAAGAATTACTATTATCTTGCCATGTTAAAGTTTAATGAAATGGAAATACTTTTGGATAACTATAAATCACTGGAGTCATCTTCTACAAATCCGAGATTTACTTCTAAATTTCCGTTACGACATCTTAATTCATCAACAAAAGATTTCATTTCCTTAACGTTTTTTAAATTAAGATAGTATGTGATTCGATAAAGGCTACCCATATTTACAGTTTTAATAGATTTTAATTCATGATTAATCGTATACATGTCTAGTAGATCATTAAATAAATCCATTTCATAAATTGATTCCGGTATTGTCACCTTAAGTACTCTTAGGTACTTGTCTTTCTCAGCGAAGTTTGAGTAAAGATATATTGTGTTCGCAACCACAACAATAATTGCAAAGATTGTGCCATACAAGATATATCCAGTTCCTGTCGCTAAACCAATTGCCATACATAAGAAAATATTTGCAATTTCCCTAGCGTTTCCCTGAAGTGACCTAAAACGTATCAAGCTGAAAGCTCCCATGACTGCAATTCCTGTTCCTATGTTCCCATTCACTATCATGATAATGACTTGAACAATGAGAGGTAATACTGCGAGTGTTGTAATAAAACTTTTACTTGAAGATTGTTTAAATGTTGTAGATTTTGCAACAATAAATCCAAGTAATAAGGACATTCCAGATGCAAGTAAAAATGATCCGATTGTCAATGTGATGTCTCCGCTTTCATTAGCGAAAATACTTTCA
This sequence comes from Bacillota bacterium, assembly GCA_018817915.1. Taxonomy (GTDB): domain Bacteria; phylum Bacillota_I; class Bacilli_A; order Acholeplasmatales; family Acholeplasmataceae; genus Peloplasma. The sequence continues at coordinate 5,403 of JAHISX010000034.1, read as the reverse complement.
AAAATGTTCATAATGTATCTCCCTTTTTTATAATCTCTTTCATATATATATTTCCAACTTTCGAATAAGAAGTTGGATAAATTTTTAATTGGTTTAATGTTTTAACGAGCCATAAGGGAATACCATCACTCGTTTTTATTTCCATAACGACTTGATCACTATCTATAAGCTTTTGTCCATGTAAGCCATATCTAATATCTAAATTATCAAAACGATATGTAATGTTAGTATCAAATGTTAGACGTAAATTTTTTTCATTTAATCCTTTATAAGCAACTCTTCGGTAACCTATGTAATATTTAGGTAGTGGGTGATACCTTTGAACAAAATGAACCATTTCATTCTCAATTTGATTATTTGAGCTTTTTATTATAGGTAAGTGTGTTATATTATCAAGTTGTACTTTCACCCTTCGTTTATAAACAGTACCTTCAAACTTAATTTTTTTCTCTAAAAATATATATTCTAAGGTATTATATCCACGTAGGCGTAGTTTTTCTTTAAAATCTGTTTTTGAAATAGAATGTCTAAGTAAATAATCATTTAATGTGTCATAATAAATGTTGTGCACAATAAAGTCTTTAAATTCATCTTCTTCAAGATGTATCTGACATTGTTCTAGTAGTAATTGCTGTTGGGAAATTGATATTAAATATTTTTCTTCCGTTCTCTCAAAATTATAAGTGAATTTCATGGTATACCTCTCTAAATTGAATTGCAAACGTTTAATAAAGTGCTTGATAATTTTCCAATTGATTGATTTCAGTATAACAAAACAACCTTAAACGAATCTTAAGATTAAAATAATGTTTTTTAAGATTGGTTTAAGGTATATAATATAGAATTAAGATAGATCAAATGAGGTGATATTATGCGTATTCTTTTAATTGAAGATGAGAAGCACTTGAGTGAAGCTTTGGTTCATCTCTTAAAACACAACAACTACTTAGTTGATGCAGTTTATGATGGAATGGATGGTTACAATTATATCAAAAGTGAGATTTATGATATTGTCATATTAGACATTATGCTTCCTTCTTTAAGTGGACTAGAAATCTTAAGAAGAATAAGAATGGAAAAAATAAGTATCCCTGTTTTAATGTTGACTGCAAAAACACAAATTCACGATAAAGTTCTAGGTCTTGACTATGGAGCAGATGACTATTTATCGAAACCATTTGCAACAGAGGAATTATTAGCTAGACTAAGAGCGCTAAGCAGAAGAAAAAACAATACTATAGAACCAGACGAACTAATCATAGGCGATATTCAATATAATAATCGAACTTTGTCTATAATTGGGAATAATAAAGTTGTATCTCTTTCCCATCTTGAGAATGAATTGTTTTATTTATTGGTAGTTAACAAAAACTACATCGTTTCAAAAGAATCGATTATAGTTAAACTGTGGGGGTATGACAGCAATGCTGAAGATAATAATGTCGAAGTCTATATCTCTTTTTTGAGAAAAAAATTAAAGTATGTCAGTGAAAAAGTGACGATTAATACAACTCGCAATGTTGGATATAAATTGGAGGTCATATAGATGTTTGAACAGTTTCGACGCAGACAATTGATATCAAATATAAGTATATTTTCAGCCCTGATTCTTATCATATTTTCATCTTTATACTTGACTACTTACAACGATATTTCAAGAAGAAATGAAAATGAATTGATAAGACTTATAGATAACGTAAAAACTTTACCACCTGATGTTCCTATTGGCTTTGGACAAGGGTCTGGTTTAATGTTTGCCATTGTTATCGAAAACGATATCATGATTGAGACACATAGCACTCCATTAATCTCCAATGAAGTTATACTTGATATTAAAGAATTAGTAAATCAGTCTAAAGGTGAAGTGATATATGGTGAGTTGACTTTCCAATATATATCTCAAACTGAAGATAGTAAAACTACATATGCATTTATTGAAATCAGTAGAGATAAACAACTACTTTCATCTTTGCTCGTAATATATATAATTATCTTTTTTGGTTCAGTATTTGTAGTTGGTTGTGTTTCCTATTATATTACAACGAAATCTTTAAAACCCGTTAAAGACAACTACAATAAACAAAAAGAATTTGTCTCAAATGCTTCACATGAATTAAAGACCCCACTTGCTGTTATATCAGCGAATATTGATGTTTTACTGGTAACTTCTCATTTAAAGGATAACAAATGGCTGAAATACATCAAAGAGGAAATCCTTCGAATGAATAAACTGACTAATGACTTGTTATCGTTATCGAAGGCAGCCGATGAAGAGCAGACACTTACTGAGTACTTTGATGGTTCTAGTGTGATTAATTCATTAATTCTGGGAGTAGAAGCATTAGCATATGAAAAGAAATTAAAGTTGGAGAGTTTTGTGGATGAGGGAATATTTATACATTTTAACAAAGCACAATTTAATCAATTAATACTTATACTCATTGACAATGCAATTAAATACTCTCCCAAGAACAACATAATTACAATTTCTTTCACCTTCAATAAAAAAGCATACTTTAAAATCAGGAACATGGGAGTGTCTTTGACCAAAGAAGAAAAGTCGAATGTGTTTGAAAGATTTTACATGTCTGACAAATCGAGAGAAATTCATAGAAATAGTTTTGGATTGGGCTTATCTATAGCAAAAGAAATTGTAAAGAAGAATCATGCTGAAATACAAGTGGATTCAGAAGAGAACAATTACACCGAATTCTCGGTTATAATCTAAGTCGTTTTGGGCTGCATACCCGTTAATAAGAAGATAGAATAATTCACCTTGATAGGGGTTCCAATTTGAAGAGTTAATATAAGAGTGGGCACGCAGGCTTCTAGTGTACAAAAAGTAAAATTGGTATAACTCCAGAGTAAAACACGCTATTTTTTTGTACTGAATAAGTATTTTCAACAGTCGTTTTGACAGTTCTAATTATCTTAAAAAGAAATGTCTTAACCAAGCCATAATTTTGGGGTGCGTAAAAATCACTAGGGGTGCTTAAATTTTGATAGGGGTGCGTAATTGTATCAAAATAGGTCATGCAACAAATTTTGATTATACAAGTTTATAACTTTAATAAAAACGGCTCAAAATGGCCGTTTTTTTGTTTATCTAAATGCTTTTTTATAAAGTCCCAAAATATAACTTCTTATAAATACCGTCATTATTCAGTAGTTCAATGTGTGTTCCTATCTCACTAATTTTACCATTGTCAAAGACAATAATTTTATCGCTATTTTCAATGGAAGTAAGCCTATGCGCAACAGAGATTATAGTTCTATTATTATGAAGTTTATCAAATGTCTTTTGTATTTTCTTTTCAGTTTCGTTATCTAAAGAGCTTGTTGATTCATCAAGGATAAGTATTTTAGGATCCTGTAAGAAAATTCTAGCAATGGATATCCTCTGTTTTTGTCCACCACTAAGTTTTACCCCTCTTTCTCCCGCAAATGTGTTAATCCCATTTGGAAGTTTATCTATGAAATCTTTTGCTTCAGCAAATATTAATGCATTGTTTAGTTCTTCATCAGTGGCATTCGGCTTAGCAACTAATAAATTTTCTTTTATAGTGGATGCGAATATATGAACATCTTGTTGGACTATACCGATCTCACTTCTAATAAAAGAAGATGATAAATCATTGATATCAATTCCATCTATAAATATGGAATTTGAGTTTGCTTGATAGAATTTAACTAGAAGATTACAAAAAGTAGATTTTCCACACCCCGTATGACCGACTATTCCAATCTTTTCGCCAGCATTGATATCTAAAGTAAGATTATCTAAAACTTTAGATTTTGCATTTGATTTATAACTAAAACTAAGATTTTTAATGGATATATCACCTTTTAAGTTTGTTAAGAATTGCCCGTTTAAATTTTCTTGATGAATATTCATGACTTCAGTTAATTTATCAAATGATCCAAGAGATTTTAGAATATCAGGTAATAATTCTAATAGTACTTGAATAGGTCTTAAAAAAGCGAACATCAATGCTTGAAATAAGATTAACTCTCCTATTGTTATATCGCCTGTAGCAACCTTATATCCGCCTACCAATATAGTGATTAGTCTAAAACTTTCTCTCATTAATATTTCAGAAGATCGAAATAAAGATTCAATGATAGCTTCTTTTAATTCTATTTTCTTATATTTCTTTCCAGTTTCATTAAAAGACTCATCTAAATATTCTTGATTATTAAATGATTTGCTTACTCTTATTCCTGAAATGATTCCTTCTGCACTTGATATCATGTCTCCATATGCAGTCCTGCTTTTTCTTTGTAATCTTCTAGCTTTAGGGGCTAGGTATACATTTATTAACACAAAGACGGGTATTACTATAATTAGTAGCATAGTTAATTCAATGTCAATTCTATACATTGTGTAGATTGAACCAGCTAATAATAAAAGGGCATTAAGTGTTGACTCTGGTACTTTATAAATAATTTCGCTGATATTTTCAACATCTGAAACAGCTCTAGTAATTAAATCTCCTGTGCGCTTATTTTCAAGTTCATTTAAAGGTAAATTTTGGATGTGATGAATCATATCTTTTCTTACTTTTAAACTAACAGTAGAAGATAGGTAGGTACCAATGTATCGGTTAAATATACCAAGAAGTATGGTACATCCAACTAAAATCCCGATTTTGATGCCAAGACTTATTAACTCGCTGGATTCAGGTGTTTTAGCAATCCATTTATCAATCGCAACTTGAGATACAATTGGTATATTTAGTTGTATATAGGAATTAGATAGAGAAAATAAAATAAATAGAATTACAAATACATACAATCCCTTAAAGTATTTGCTCATAAATAAAATTAGTTTTTTCATAGTTCACCTCATAATTGTTCGAATTCCAACAATATTGTACAGCGAATCTTTGTGAATGTCAATACTAAATGTTCGAATTCTAACAAATATATTGACTAATGCATAGTAGTGAATTATAATAGGATAATAAAAGAGGTGACAATATGGTTGATTTTGGAGCGTTAAATAGGATAGGCAGAGACGTTAGAAAAGGATTTGTACCAAAATTAGACATCAAATTAAGAGAAAGAGAAGTGCATTTGCTTTCTTTAATTCACAAGCATCCTTCAGAACCTTTCATATTCTATTCAGACAGAATTGGATTAGAGCGGAGTTCTTTTTCATATCTATCTGAAGCATTGGAATTAAAAGAATTAATAACGAGAGAAGACTCAAAAAAAGATAAACGAACAAAAACTATGATTTTAACCCCACAAGGAAGAAAGCTTACAGATGAAATAGAGAGACAGTTTCAGGAATATTTGTCTGATTTATTATGTGTATTGTCACAGGATGAATTAGAAAAACTTGATAAATCTATTGAAGATATAAAAAAAATTATACGAAAACTAGGTATTTAGGGGAAC
>JAHISX010000033.1 GCA_018817915.1 Bacillota bacterium | reverse complement strand
CCCTTTAGTCAATCAAAACAATTTCTTTTCATACTCATTATACCTGAATTAATTATAAAAAAAAAGCAGCATTGATCAACTGCTTTACTCTTATTATGGTGGAGTTACTGGGGATTGAACCCAGGACCCCTTGCACGTCAAAGAGGTAGTACTGGGAAAATTAAAAAACCGATTTATTTATTATTAAAATCCTGTATTATTCCATATTTACAATAAGAAACAAATCTCTTATGATGTTACTATTTTCCAATTATTGATATATAATAAGGATATATTGCGAAATCTGGGGGTTAGATCAATGTTATTAGTATTAGTTACAGTGTCCATTGTTCTTTATTTTTTATATATGATTGTAGTCACTAAAGTTTATTATTCAAGTGATTATAGGAAAGAAAAGTCTAATAAAGTATACGTAGGTATATACAGTATTTTGGTGATTTCATTATTAGTTGTTTACTTATTAAAGTTGCCACTAGAATCAAAGGTTCTTTTGATCGGAATTATCACGTTTGCATTTTTAGTTTTTAATATTGTTATTGGGGTAAAATATATTAAAGCATTGAAATATGTAAAGGAAAAGATTAAAATTTTCGATATCTATTTTATTAGTATTTTTTCTTTATTATGGTTACCAATAACAATATTTATTTCTTTAGAAAGAATATTATCTTCAAGAAGTATAATTATGCTGAATATTTCAACTAGTATTAGTTTGAACATGTTTACCACTTTACTAGCTCTCACCGCTTCGATAATGGCTTATTACCTATATTTCATAAGTTTAGTTTTCCCTACATCATGGAAAAAATCCTCCTATAATTTATATGAGAAATTTTCAAATTGGACTGCACATTTAATTATACTTGCTTTGAGTTTAGTCGTTGGATTATTTTTAATGGCTGAATTTGCTGTCAATTATTCATCGACTGAAAGCATTGCTTTGTATGATCGTATGTTTTCTATTTATGAATCCATAATCATTTCTTTATTAATACCTGCTATTTTTTCAATATTATTAAACAAAAATACTAAAAAAAAATTCCATTATAAGAAAAGACCAATTTATTTAGATAGAAGAAACAATTCAAAAAAAGATGAATGATTTTCATATAGAATAAATTGATATTCTGATATTCATGTATGAACTTAAATCTAAGTGATAACTATTATTCAATTATGTCGCTTTTTTGTTGTTTTTCTATTATGGAGTTACAGGCGATTGAATCTAGGACTCTTCGCCTGTCAATAAAACTAAACTGAATCAAATAAAAACAGCTAAATTATAGCTGTTAATTTGAGAATGTCAATTCATCTTTTGGGGTCACCTTAAATCAGATTATTATACGGCTTCAGATTCGCCATATAATTCTTCTTTCCATGACGTTGTTCCAATGATTTTTCTAAGTCTAATGATTCCTAAATTCTGAGTAGTTTTTTTTATTGATATTTTAGTTCCCAATTTTTTAATCTGATCAGAAAGTGTTTTAGAACTAAAATCTTTTGTTTTTGCACTTCCTGACACATATACATCACTTGATAAACCCTTTATTCTTTGTCTGTCTAAAAGTGTTGGAAGATCACATTTATTAAAAACTGTAAGAATTGATATTGGGTTTGTAGCAACTAAGTCCTTCCATACATCTTGATTATGTCCATTTAAACTACCATGATGTGGGATTTTGAAGATACTAGCTTTATTATTAGATATACTATGATTTAAAACAACGGCTTTCCAACCTTTTCTAGAATCCGATTTATTCTCTAAATCTCCACCCAATAAAATTACATCATTGTTAATTTCAATCCATGTAACAATCGATATATCATTATCATGTGGATAAACATACTTAAAGTCTTTGGGCTCTGGCAAATTTAGGTGTATTATATATTCAAGAGTTTCTATATGTTGAGGTGATAAGGCTGTAATTTCAACTTTTTTCTTGTGTGTTAATATATTTTCATGAACCTTGTATAATAATTGATTATGTTTAGCTGTAACTAATCTAATGTTATTTTTTCTAATTAATTCCAATGTCGATACAAACTCATCGGTTGAAGAATTTTCTACACTTTTCCCTAAACTTAAAAATTTCTGAAATTTATCATTTCCTAAAATATCATACGTAACAAAATGAGCTTTCGGAGCTGAAGAAATAATTTTACTAATACCATTTATATGATCGGTATGCCAATGAGTGCATATAACTAAGACTATATTGTCATAATTTATATTTATTGCATCAAGATAATCCAATGCAATTGGACGTTTTGTATCATTATTTAAAAAAGAATCAATTAAAATATATTTCTTATCACCGATATGAACAAGACAACTTTCTCCGAAACCTTTTCCAAATAAGGTAACTTCAATTTCATCATTCTTTGGAGGGATTTTCAGCTGTGAGTTTTCTAAAATACTCTGCTCTATTGATTGCATTTTTATACTCCTCGTCTATTTTTTCTTTTGTCCAAGAAGGAGTTCTTCTAAATTTGATATATGAAATTCTCTTCTGCGTTCTATCTCTACTTTCTTTACCAATTATCCATACAAATAAAGATCCACTGCGAATTAATTTTAGATCACTTCTAATTCCATCAACGTCTTCAAAATCAAAGGAAGCTCTATATTTATCATATTCATCTTTTGAATTAACTACATCTGCTGAGAATTGTTTAAAATCTAAATAATATGAGTCAATACGATCTATAGTTCTATCTATCGAATTCATTCCTTTTATACTATCCATAACAAGTTTTTTATTATATTGAAACGCTTCACTATCATTAGATTCATTATTTAAATAAGAGGAGTTTTTTTCTTCGTTCATATTTGTAGCAATATTTAAATATTTACTTGTCTCATTTTGCTTTTCATCATTTTGACAATTCGTCGAAATTTCATTAGATATTCGGCTATCTGATTTAGTTGATATATTCATTTTTATAAGTCCTTAAATATTTCATCAATCACCGCTTGGGTTTTCTCACTAGAATTTACAAAATTCTTTTCTATGATAGCCATAGCTTCATCTGCGAATCCATTATCAGGTGCTAAGTCAAAATGATGATTACAGCTTACATGAATACCATATTTCACTTTATTCGTCGATTCTATTGTGAAATTAATAGCCCCAAATTCTGTTTTTTTCATCATAGTCATCTTAATCAATCCACTTTTTCTATCATCGCCTGTCACTTCGTCTTCCAGAAGATTTGTCCATAAATCTTTTGGAGCTAGTCTATCAGCAAAATCTTGAAATTGACTAGCGTTTTCGAGTTCTATAATTGTAAAATTATTTATCCCCAATGCTTTAATTGAAACAGAACTCATCCGTTCAAAGGTTTTTAGTATAGAATCTTTTGCAAAAATGACTGGATCTTTTTTTGCAAGTATCATAAATCTATCTGGAGTTATGCTGAACTCAAGATTTGATGTTTGAAATATTGTTAAACCTGGGCTCACTACCATATTTGAATTGGTATTTTTAACAACAGCGTCTGCATCATCTTCAGATATGACTTCATTTTTACTAAACCATGTTGGATGAAACATTAATGGGCTAAAATTCCCCACTAATACTATTGACACTCCCTTATGTTGTTCCTTAAAATTAGACATTTTATTCCTCATTTCTATATTGAATTGCATATTTAACTTTTATTATATTATATCATTAAAACTAACTTAAAGAACATCACACGATGTTATTTTCAATTTTAAAAACAATAATCTATAAATTCGTTTTAAAAGATTTTAACAATTCTATTTTTTAAACAATTGATTTCTACTAAATAATATGGTATTATAAAGTTAGAAAATCCCCACGATGATAACGAATTTTGATGAAGTTTTCATTTGAGTGGGGGGGGGTAGTAACACCCCCCTAACTGATACAACAAAATAACCTATATTATGGAATTTAAGTAAGTGATACTTACTTTTTTTTGCGCCATTAAGCCATTTAGTTTCTAAATGACTAAATTTTTTATCACAAAAGTGCATTTTTCTGTTTTTTTGACTTTTTTAAATTTATGCAAAAAAATGAAAAAATGCTAAAAATTGCATAAATATTGAGTTTTTTTTAAAAATTGCGAAAAAAGTGTATTTTTTTTAAAAATTATTTTAGTAAATTTAGCAACTCTTCCGAAGCTGTTTTCTCTTTTGAATATTGGAAATTAATCAAATCAGCTAATTTACGAATTTCATCATTGTTTTGTTTTATTGCTCTCGGATCTTCAGTATTTTTATCCAAATATTCTGGGTGATATAAAACAACGAATGGAATTGTTTTGATTTTCTCATTTAACATATTTTGAAGTAAGGTTTGATATTGCATCGCTTGTACTAGCTTCTCATGATATTTCGTCATATATGTGACATTATCTAAACCCTTTAATTCTTCATTAATATAACTAAATTCCAAAATTATTATTGTGTTTTTAAATGAGAGTAAAAAATCAATTCTTTTTTGATGTGCGTACGGTATAGAAAACTCCATAAATATTGCAACATCTTTTACAGACTCATCTAAACATTCACTAAGTCTTTTAAGCAATGACATTGTATCAAAATAACTAATCACATCTTGGTTCTCAATTTCTTTACTGAATTGATTTTTGTAATGTTCTTTGAATTTCCTACCGTAAAACTTTACACCACCACTTCTTTCTTTTAGTGATCCAGCTCTAATATTCCACCCCTCAAAACCAACAATTTGGTCAATGCTGTTACTTAAGCTAACCAAACTGTCTTCATACAACAAAACAGATGATCCTTCCATTTTTTCCCTCCCCATTTCTATCCTATATTTTTTTTGATACTTACTTCTTATCGGACATTCTTAAAAAATAATCAGCAGTTACATTTAACGCTTTGCATAATAAAACTATATTTTCGTCATTAATACTTTGCCCTTTTTCGAATCTTGATATTTGATTTTGTGAAACACCACTAATCAAAGATAGTTGTATTTGTGTTAATCCCATTTCTTTTCTAATCTCTTTAAGTCTTGTTAGCATATAAAAACTTCCTCTCTAGTGGTAATTTATGCATATTTGCATATTTATACTTGCATTAAAATAAAAACCGGTTATAATAGAAATATACAGATTTGCATATTTGTTCTTTGGAATCAGGATTTCTTTACGGTTTGGTAAAGTGTCCTACATCATATAACTGAGATTTCAATAGATAAACCTAATAGCATTTAATCAAGATGTTCCTATTATTTGAAATTTCAGGATCTGATGATTTAATGCTATTTTTCTATAATCAAAATGAAACCGAGGTGTTTATAGTGACAATTGAAAAACTACTAGATTCATATTTCGAAATGAATATGACAATGGTAAAGAAATCTACTAAAGAAATACATACCTATTATTTGAGATCCTTAAAAGCTTGTTTCAAAGAATTGAATATTACAAACCCTAAAAAGATAGATCACGACACTGGTTACAGAATTGTTAGTTATTTCAAAGAAAATACCGAGAAAAATAATGATACTATCAATAGATCTATACGATATTTGAAAAATGCTTTAAAACATTATGACCTAAATTCTTCAATCCATAAATTTAGGTTGTTATCAAAGGATACTAATTCTTTTACACGATTCTATAATGATGAACTAGATATGATTGTTCAATATCTTCATTCAATGGATTCATCGCCTAACAGCATAACCTATAAAACAGTGATATTCCTCTTATTAGACTCTGGAATGCGCATATCTGAGCTCTTAAACGTTAGAATAAGAAACATAGACTTTGCTTCCGCACCTTATAAAATCTTCTTAGAATCAACTAAAACAGGTAAAGTTAGATATGCTCCATTTAGTGATTTTTCAAAACCTTACATAGAAGAATTGATTTCATTATTGCCCAATAGAACGATGTTATTCTGGAATTTTATGAGAAATAGACCTATGATTAAAAACGATATGAGACAGTTTTATAAAAGATTAGAAACTAAATTAGGAATCGAGAGAATTCATTCACATAGATTTAGAAAAACGTTTGCTTCTCTTCTTGTTGAAAATGGTATGCCTATTGAAACACTTCAAAGTTTATTTGGACATAGTCGAGTTTCTACAACTATGATTTACGTTCAGTATAAAGAAAATAAAGCGTTAGATTCATATAATGATTTCAATAAATGGAATTATGCATAATTCAGTATACAGATATGCATATAGTAACTCAAATTAAAGCGACAATTATTGTTCAATGATGTCGCTTTTTTTGTGTATCATACTTCCTAATACACAGAGATTTTTAATGGTGGAGTTACTGGGGATTGAACCCAGGACCCCTTGCACGTCAAGCAAGTGCTCTCCCGCTGAGCTATAACTCCAACCATTTACTATTATACATATTTCATACTCTAAAATCAATAAAAATCAACTACTTTGCAATCCT
>JAHISX010000032.1 GCA_018817915.1 Bacillota bacterium | reverse complement strand
GAGCGATTGCAAACTCCTCCAGGGTTAATGAATACGTACTCGATTTGTTCGGTGGTTCTGGATCAACAATGATCGCATCCGATCAGCTTCAAAGAAAATCATTATTGATGGAGCTCGATGAACGATATGTTGATGTCATTGTAAAAAGATATATCCGATACAAGGGATCAAGTGACAATTGCTATCTGATCCGAAAAGGTAAGAAGCTATCACTCAATACGATTGATGACTTTCAAAATTTATCACTATAGTGAGCATTTAGTGTCGAATTGACTTGATATAAAAGGTCATTAGAGTGATATATATACATACCAAAAGGTAGAAAGTAGGTCACATGATGGATAAACAAATCAAGTTATCTGAATGGATTCAAAGATTTAAATCAGGTGAGTTCGACAAACCTGATTCAACGACTCAAATCAAAGCAGGATGGTTTGATTGGTTTTGTAGAGATTCAAGTTTAGCTAACAAAACTATAAAGATTGGGAACATCATCAAGCAAATTAAAGTCGGGGGTAAGGTTGACCTTGAAACAAGTTATGTGTGGTTCAAGAACAACTGCCCACTCAATGGTCCACTTTACGATGATTTTAGAATCGCAGACATCGAAAATAACAGTAATTTATTCGTTGTTCAAATCGATTGCGTATGGAATGATTCAAGATACACAGTTTTTGAAAGACTAGATGGATTCGAAAAACCAGTATTTCAAGCAGACTCATCCAGAGAACTTGTGAAGTGGTTTAACAAAGGATGGTCAAAGTAATGTTTCTAGAATACAATGCGCATCCTAAAGGTATCAAAACAACCGATTGTGTTGTAAGAGCCATCAGCATCGCCATGAATAAAGAGTACATGGAGTGCAGACGAGAACTGAATCAACTTAAGCGAGATTGGAAGTTCACCAGTTATAAAGACACTGAGTTCTTATACAAATTCTTCGAAGGAAAACCTCGATTGATCTTTAAAGCAATCAAGGGAGAACCTCGAATCAAGGGTTCCAGTTTTACCAGTCTCTATACGCGCGGAACTTATGTGTTGAAGATGACTGGCCATGTTACAGTATGTAAAGATGGCGTTATTCTAGATACTTGGGATTGCACATATAGAAGCGTGTATACCGCTTGGAAAATCGACTAGAAGGACAACAACATGAAAACTAATTTTATACGTAAAACAACATCAACAGAACTCATTCCTCATGATGAGTTTGTTATCGAAAAACAAGTGATCATTGATAAAGATTTATTTGAATGCTTCATCAAGGATCCACTGAATGACTACGATTTCATCAAAGAAAATTTAGAGCATATGTATTGTGACCAAGATGAAATATTTCACTGCATCTTTGTGACATCTGATTCACACGACTTTGGTATTTTAGTCGAAAGCGAAGGATATCATTATGCAAGATACACCGCATACTTACCAAAAACAGCAATAAAATAGCACAATCAAATCAAAGCAAACAAGGGAAGCTCGATGCTTCCTTTTTCTTGCTAGAAAGAGGATAACATGAAAATCATAACAAGCGAATCCGTTTTTAGTGGACATCCGGATAAAATCTGCGACCAAATCAGTGATGCGATACTTGATGCGATTCTAGAACAAGATCGAGCAGCTAGAGTAGCAGTTGAAACAGCTATCAAGGATGACTTAGTCATTATCTTTGGTGAGGTTACAACTATTGCAAAGGTAGAGTATTCAGAAATTGCTAAACGAGTATTAAAAGAAATCGGGTACACTGAAGAGTTCTGTGTATTAGAAAAGATATCTAAACAGTCACCTGACATTGCACAAGGTGTTAATGAAACCCTAGATCATCAACAAGGTGCTGGTGATCAGGGGATGATGTATGGATTTGCATGCAATGAAACACCAGAGCGCATGCCATTACCAATTGTAGTTGCTCATGAGATTGCTAAAGAAGTCGACACACTGAGAAAAGCTAAGTATAATCATATCTTTGGTCCAGATGGTAAGTGTCAAGTATCAGTCAGGTATGTCGATGGTCAACCATTCGCATATGACACCATTATTGTCTCAGCTCAAACGAGACCAGGAGCAAGCCTATCATTAGCAAAAGAAATCATCATTGAAGAAGTACTTAAACCATTAATTGGTACAGATCTAACGGGCATCAATGTTCTCATTAATCCTACTGGTGCATTCGTTATTGGTGGGCCATATGGTGATTCAGGTTTAACTGGTAGAAAGATTATCGTAGACACTTATGGTGGATATGCTAAACATGGTGGTGGAGCCTTTTCAGGCAAGGACGTAAGCAAGGTTGATCGCAGTGCGAGTTATTATGCCAGATTCGTAGCAAAAGCCCTTGTGGAGGCAGAATTAGCCGACACCTGCGAAGTCTGTGTGTCATATTCCATAGGAGTAGCAAATCCAGTAGCAGTATCCATTGACACGTTTGGAACTGGGAAATCAACTGATGAAGACTTGCTTGAGTTGGTTAAACAACATTTCAATTTCACACCAGCTAATATTAGAAAAGAATTAGAGTTTGAAAAAGTAAAGTTTCAGAAGTTAGCAGCTTATGGACACATGGGTCGTGAAGACTTACCTGTTCGTTGGGAACATGTGGAAGCAAAAGCAGCAGAAATAAAAGAAGCCTATGAAAAAGCCAAAGGTTCTGCATAATTTCTACAAGTCACCTGCATGGCTTGCCACTCGTGAACTTAAGATAATGTCTGTCAACGGACTATGTGAACGATGT
>JAHISX010000031.1 GCA_018817915.1 Bacillota bacterium | reverse complement strand
TTTTACTAAATGACACTTGAAAGCCACTTCACGCATATTTGATACACTGTTCGCAGTATGTTCAAGTGTAGTTCACATGACTGTTCACAAGCATTATCGGTAAGTGTGAAGCAGCTAACCGTTGTCTTTACTTCATGTTTCTTAGAATGAATTCATCTAAGTGTTCTTGAGTCACTCGCCATTGGTTCCCAACCTTGAATGCTTTGATTTTCTTGGTCTTGATATACTTTAAAAGAGTCGGTCTCTTGACCTGCAGTATCTCTTGAAGCTCATTCACGCTATAGACATTCTCATTTTTCTTTACGTTGTTTGTTTCCATCGTATTCTTTTAGTATCCTTTCGATGAATGTTATGCCGCCTCTATAGACGTATGTTTTGGTCGATTTGATGACTGTTCCACCAGATACCACTTTCGCTTCTACTACTCTAAATAACTTCTTATCACAAAAATCTTGAAATGGAATATTCTGTTCATCCAGGACATGGGTTGTTCTAAGTAGTTTTAATAAGACATCTTTTCCAATGTTTTTATACTTGATCACATCATGGACCATATCCAAATCCACACAGCTTGTTGTACCAAGCAGATTATCGATGGCTTTGATTTTTGGTGTGTTCATCTTGAGTGTTGTTTCCAGGATGTTTGCTCTTACCTTCAGCTCTTGGAATTCATCTAAAAACTCTATGACCTTATCCGGATTCTCAAAATCTTCTATTTGATAAGTACCATAGCGGATCAAGAGAGGCAAAATTGTGCGATACAACCAATCCCCAATCACTTCTGCGTCTTTGCGCTTGGATTGGAAGAATATGGTTGATAGGTGGTCTGCAGTTACAAAAAACATATTTTGATTCGTTTTATCGTGGGGAACGCTCACTAGCTTTATACTGGTGTCGTTCAGTTTGGTTCGGATTTCTGATACGCTTTTTATTTCAAACATGCGGCAGAGATCCTTAAGGTTGAAGCAAGGCTCATCATCCACAATCGTGGCACGTACCTTACCATAGGCATTGTGTTCAAACTCTCTAATCATAGGTTATCCCTTCACTTTTTCTTTTTGGTAGTTCCAAACAGCGCAGTACTAATCTGCCATTCTAGATGATTCTTTGCTTTGCTCAACCTGTGAGCATAGATTTTAGTGGTAGATATGTCTTTATGGCGCATTAATTGTTGTGCTGCATCTAAATCTCCACCTAAATCCAGCGCTAAAGAAGCTGCTGTATGCCTTAGGCTATGGGCAGAATATTTGGGATCATCAATCCCGATTTCACGTAACATTTCCTTAACCACCATACTAATCATTCGTGTTCTAAGTCTTGTTCCCAGGTAGGGTTTAGTATGATTGATAAAGAGTGGTTTATACTCGTCTTGTCGCTCAATCAAGTAATCCTCGATTAAACCATAGACTTCTGGCGAGAGTTTGACATACGCATCTTTTTCATCGTGTCCTTTACCCATGATGTATAACACCTTAGTTTCATCCACGAAGCTGATATCTGTGACATCTGCTCTTTCAACTTCAATTGTTCTTAATCCGGTTGTTAATAGTAGTGCGATCAGAGCATGATCTCTTTTTCCGATGATGCTCTTACTTGCATAACGTTTCGCTCTGTTTAATAGTTTTGTAGCTGCTTCAAGCGAAAGTGATTCTCTCTTAAAGTCAGACTCAATCTTCATACCCTTAACGCCCTCTGCTGCATTTGGTCCAAATCCCTCAATGTAGTACCATCGATAAAAACCTCTTATCACTACAATGTGTTTTTGAACGGATGAAGCTCTTAATCTGGACTTTAGATGTTCACGATAAGCCATGACATCTTGCCTGGTTGGTAGGTTAGGCAAGCGATCAACATAATCAGCGTACTGGGCAAGCATCTTCCCGTAGGAACGCTTGGTGTTCTCTTTGATATCGAATCTTTGCAAATAATATTCGATAATCTCACGAAAAAAGCCCTTATCGTCCATTTTTATCCTTTCAATGGTATGTTAAATTCGTAATGAGTTGTATAATCGGAATTGTAGAAGGGCGGTCGCTTCTCTACTGGCCAGGTTTGTATCCCAAGTACAAACTTGGCGTCTTTTTATTTCATCCGATTGAATTCGTTGTGTTTCTTGACATGTTCACTTTCTAATTCTAAAAATTTGATTGCATCGATTTGTAATACTCGAATGAGTTCCAATACGAGTGGAATCGGTAGTTTTTGTCCTCTCCGTCCACTTTCTATTTGATAGTAATAATAGTGGGAGAGGTTAAGCAATCTTGACACTTCTTCAACCGATAATCCGAGATTGTTTCGATGTTCCATTAAATAAAACCTTGGTAGTGGTGTTGCTTGATCACGATTCTGAACTTTCCCTGTTCCATTAACAGGCATGAATTGTCCTCCTTTCATCATATTCGATGGTGACTTGATTATATGAGAAAGGATTCTTTCAAAAAATAACTTACAAGAGCAATGTCGTTATAGCAACAAAAAGAGTTCCCAAATAGCAGAAAACCCTTATTTTTAATATTAAATTGATAGTTATTGTCGACATTATCATTGACTTGTCAACATTTGTTGTGGTATCATTCTTGCGAAAAATATAGAATTTGAAGAGGTACCCTCCATGGTTAAATTGAATACTGAAGATGATTTTAATAATTTGTTCATTTGTGAGAATTTGAAAAGATTACGTTTAGCTCACAACTTGACTACGACTCATGTAGCCAACGTCATAAAAAAATCCCGACAGGGTTATCTCAATTATGAGAATGGCTCTAGGGAAATCGGGATTCACGATTTAATCAAGCTCTCAAACTTTTACGGTGTTTCTGTTGATCATGTAACTGGTAATCCATTCTCAAACAAAAGTGACAACAAACTCGCTTTTAGAACCTATGAAATTATTGAGAAGGAACTCAAGCGTGTATTACCCTCCAGTATCAATACAGAATATGATGATGTCATTCTGGTGAGATATAATGAGCACAAGATAGACTTCTTCTGGCGCACACAGACGTATCATAAAAACCATGTGATGCTCTTTGAATATTACAGCCGTCCATATGTCTCAAAGATATTTTACAACATAGATGGCAGTGGCAGTTTCTTTATTAATGATGAAATACTTAACTTTACAAAATCTCAAGCAGAAAACATTATAATAACAGGAATCTGTGCGGGTACCATTTCAAAAGAATTTCAAATACCTAATTTCTTTTAAAACAGATTACGTTTGTGCCACTGGCATGTAGTTTTAATTTTTAGATAGTGATAAACTACTTTTGGTAGGTTAGGCAGCGTCACAAACTCAGTGCTCATAAGGCACGCACTTTCCCTAGGGATTGCTTTGGCAATTCCTTTTTTTCTTTTTATCCTTCGGAAAGGAAAACGATGAAAAAGAAAGAGATAGTGACCAATCAAATGAAATATGAATACTCTGCAAAAGTTGTCTTTAATCTATATATGGATAAACTTATTACTGAAGATGAATACAGAATTATTCTGACACGATTGAAAGCTCACTACAAAATCATACAAAGCAACGATTAATCGCTTATTTACTTGCTATTCATTGCTTTTAGAGTGATGTATATGTACTAACAAAGGAGGAAATATTATGCAAAACAAACAAGTCAGAATTATACAACCAAAGCCAGCTTACGATTCAACAGGATTGATTCCCAAACCGCTCAAAAAACGCGTCTGTGCCTATGTTCGTGTCTCTACCGACAACGAGGAACAGAAGACAAGTTACATTGCCCAAACCGAGGAATACACGTCAAGAATTCAGAATAATCCAGAGTGGATATTCTGTGGAATCTACGCAGACGAGGGCATCAGTGGCACTTCCACCAAGCATAGAAAACAATTTAACGATATGATGGATGCTGCACGTAGAGGTGAGATTGATTTAGTCATTACAAAGTCCATTTCAAGATTCGCAAGAAACACAGTTGATTGCCTAAACTATATTAGAGAAATGCGAGCAATCCATGTAGAAATCTATTTTGAAAAAGAAAACATCTACTCCTCAGACCCAAAGGTAGACTTTACACTTACCATCATGTCATCGATTGCTCAAGAGGAAGCTAGAAACGTGAGTGAGAACGTCAAATGGAACGTTCAGAAGCGTTTTAATAACGGAATCCCTATCGTGAATCATTCTAGGTTCCTTGGGTACACTAAAGAGAAAAAAGGCGGTAACCTGGTTGTTGAACCGAATGAAGCAGATTCAGTTCGTATCGTCTTTCAAATGTACATCAATGGAGTGGGTCCAGCAAATATTGCTAAACACATGGAATCCATCGGAGCTAAGACTGGTGCTGGTGCAACCAAATGGAGTATGTCGACAGTTGCTAGTATTCTTAAAAACGAAAAGTATACTGGTGACCTTGTTCAGCAAAAAACAATTACGATCGATTACCTAACACATCGTAAAGTCCAAAATAATGATATTGCACCAAAATTTCATACAGAGCATTCACACGAAGCTATCATCGATAAAGAAACCTTCCTAATCGCTCAACAGATCAGAAAGGATCGTGGCCGAGTTAGAGTGGGCAAAGATAAAAACTTAGCTAAATACAATGCGACTTATCCATTCTCGGCATTCATCATTTGTTCAGAGTGTGGTAGAACACTTAAACGGAGATATTGGAACTACGGAACTCCCGCTGAACGAGTCATGCAACAATGTGGTGGTTATATTGATGGCAAAGCAAATTGTAAAGCTAAGGCCACATACCAAGAACTTCTCGAAGGAGCAACCATAGAAATGATTAATGAAGTCTTTCTTGCAGATAGAATGATAATTCCAACTATTCAAAAAATCATTCAATCAACAATCAAAATAACGGATGTTGAGATGAGAATAGATGAGCTTCGAACTGAAAATGAGAACATTGAAAAATTGATATCAAACTTGATAGATGTGCAAATAAAAAATCCAAACTTATCCGAGTTAGACTTCAATCAAAAGTACATGGGATTTACGAATCAACTAAAGACAAACCAAGTAGAGATTCAGAAGCTTGAAGCACACTACATTGCGAACTATGATACACGTTCAAGATTAGCAAAAATCGAAACTACATTGAATCAACTCAATGATTCCATTACAGAGGTAGATGGCGATATACTGCGATCATTCATCTTCAAGATGATCTCCGTAAAACCTGATGAAGTTGTATTCTGCATAGCTGGTAGCAAGAATTATGGAGATAAAGAATTCTCCGAAAGACGACATGAATTTGAAGCCTTGACACCCCTTGCTGAAGGATCCTATAGAAGCGAAAAATACGATAGAATCATGAAGTATCGAGTGGTTATTATTTGATTTTTTTTAGAAGCAAATATGTTTCCACTCACGAGGTTGACCTCTGTTTTCGTTGCTTTATTGGGCTAAAATATGTTTCCACAAAGGACAAAATTCGCTCATATAGAGAAAAAAAGCCATTGGACCCTTTTTGAAGGTATCTGATGGCTGTCTTTATTGGATTTGTTATATTTGGGTTGATTTAAAAAACGTTGCCAAGTATGTGTCAAGTATATAACAAGTGCTATTTTAGTAAAAGCAATGAGATAGTTTCAACGTGCGTTGAGTGAACCATATTGCTCGAAAATAGGATATTGTGTGTATTGAAGTAACATAAAAATGACTGTTTTATGTTTACACTAACAAGCAACGATAATACCAAAGAAACATATTTACAGGTAAATCATAAAAATTTGGGTTCAAATCCCGTCAACCGTGCTGTCTTGTCATTACTAAGTTTATCATGTTTTTCACTAAAAAAAT
>JAHISX010000030.1 GCA_018817915.1 Bacillota bacterium | reverse complement strand
GACATCACCACTGCGATTGATACCGTGCCAAACCTGTCCTTTTTCTGGATAGGGTAGGAATTCATAAGGTATCTTAAATTGTGCTTCATTGCCCTTCATTTGAACGACTATAATTGCAAGTCCTGGGCAACTCGTTACACAGATGCCACATCCAGTACATTTTTCTACATCTAATTTTGGTTGAGTATTAATGTTAGGACCAATATGAATAGCATCAAAAGGACAACTTGTTTCACAAGGATTACAAGGAATATCCTCATAGCATTCTAAAATAGCTTTAGGACGTATCAATGCTTTTTCTTCTGGAAATCTAGATAGCACTTGGTCAAGTGTTGGTATACCTGTTTGATTAAGCATGGCTGCTACCTTCTTTCAGTTTTGTTAATCCGACTTTCGTCTTGACTCCAAAAGGACCATCTCTAAGTAATGAAAGTTGACTTTCATAATGTTTAACTAGATTTTCGTAATCTGGATGTAGGCGATTTAGGTATTTTCCTACATATAATCCAGTTAAATAACCTTCCATCATTGCTGAACTTGCTTCTTCAATACCAACTGCATCTCCACATACAAAAACAGATGGTATGGACGTTTGATGATTCTCATGAATCACGGGAACAAACCCACCAAGTTCTGAAACAAACATCATTTTTGCATTAATCATGGATAATAATTGATGCATCGGTGTTAGTCCAACAGAGATGCAAAGTGCATCTATTTTTAATATTCTGCTTGTATTTTCAATTTCTTTCCAATTTTTGTCAAGAGAAACAATCTCTACAGCTTCAAGTTCATTCGTACCTATTGCTTTCTTTACAGTTGTTGAAGTTAGGATTGGTACACCGAGTCTTGTCATCTTTGAAGCATGAACTTTATATCCACCGATAGTTGGAGCAGCTTCTACGATTGCTTTTACCTTAACACCAGCTTGCATTAATTGATAGGATACTATGAGTCCTATATTTCCACTACCTACCATGACAACTTCTTTGCCTGGTAACACACCATAAACATTCATCAAGGTTTGAGTTGCTCCTGCACCGTAAATTCCTGGTAAATCATTATTTTCAAATGCTAAAAATTTCTCACTAGCTCCTGTTGCTACAATGATTGATCCGGCTTGGTAGCGTAAATATTGATCTTTATGCAAAACAGTAACAACATGATCTTCATATAAACCGACAACTGTTGTATCAGTAAGTATTTCTAAATTCTCTAAATTTTCAATATCTTTATGTAATTTTGTAGCAATGTCATACCCTCTTGTTTTCGCATATTGGTCTTTAGATCCGAAAAACTTGTGGGTCTGTTTGATCAATTGTCCTCCAACATGTGGACTTCTTTCAATAATTAAAACTGATATTCCTGCTTCAAGTGCTGTTTTTGCAGCACAAAGACCTGATGGTCCTCCACCAATGATAATCAAATCTTTATAGTTCATTTGATTACCCCCTTATTTTCTTGTCTTTGGACAATCATATTAGGTTCTAAGGGTGTAATGCATGTTCTGATATTCGGAATGCCATTAACAATCATATGGCATGATGCACAGTTTCCTATTGCACAATAGAAACCACGTGGTCTTTTTTTGTGGATACTATAACTTAAAGTCTTGATGCCTAATGCATGAAGTGCTGAAGCTATTGTATCACCTTGAAAACCGGAAACTTTTCTACCTTCAAACATAAAAAAAATCTCTTGTTTTTTTGGAAAATCTAAAATTGGATGGCTTTCAATTCGCATCGTCTTTACCTTTGTTTTAAATTATTGTTACCTCTATTTTATCATATTCAAATATGATATAAAAGACTATGACGAAAAACGCTTTCATTTATCAAGAAGTTTTGTTAAATTTTCTCACTTATTGAGATTTAATCAATAAAAAAACACGATTTCTCGTGTCTTATTCTTATGAATAATTCTTTATATTAGTTCTTCAATATATTTTGTAATATTTTTAGGTTCAAAGCCTGGAGAAAACCGGTGAACAACTTTACCATTTCGATCAATTAGGAATTTAGTAAAGTTCCATTTAATTCTATCTGTAGTCGATAATTTTGATAATATACTCGGTTTTCTAATACCTGTGATATCATGACTGATTTCATTTCTTAAATAGACATAAAGTGGGTGTGCTTGTTTACCATTCACATCAATTTTTGCAAATGTTTCAAATTTTGTTCCAAAATTTAATGTGCAAAACGATTTAAGTTCTGAGTCTGACCCTGGTGCTTGTTTTAAAAATTGGTTACAAGGAAAATCTAGCACCTCAAAGCCTTGATCTTTATATTGCTCATAAAGTGCTTCTAAACCTTCATACTGTGGTGTAAATCCACATTTTGTAGCAGTGTTAACAACAAGTAAAACCTTATTCTTATAGTTGGCAAGTGAAACATCTTGTTGGTTTGTATCTTTAACAGTAAAATCATAGATATTCATATAAACCCTCCTTATATATTTTCATTTTACCAAATAATAACAATAACACAATTCAAGTGCCTTTTATAATCTGATTAGGATTAAGCGATCATATTTTTGGATGATTATTTCTTCTTGATGATGGAGATCATTTTCAAAAATAATGAGTTCATCATGATGAAAATATCCTAATATCATATAAGTTTCATCAAATGCTTTATAAACAGATTGAATCATTTGTTTTTTTGATTTGAATGTCATTGGGAATGTATCATCGAAGCAAGCATCTGCTGTTTTAATTAGAATAGACAATTGATCTTCATTATCATCATCAGGTTCAATGGTTAGAAGATCTTCATAAAATGGAGCAGTATTCTTAAATAAAGCCAATTTGCTCAGTAATAATGAAATGATTTTATTACTGATGATGGTGTTATTGATGTTAAAGTCTTTAACGATGGCATCATTTTTAGGATTTAATAACTCAACAATGATATGAATATTAGGATTAGTTAAATTACCCTCTATGTAAATCAAGTTATCGATGACATTTGCATCTAGCGCATCTTCAGCTTGTTTTTCATCTGAGAGTAATAAAATTGAAGCTGGTTTGTTTGAAGCATTGAGTTGCTCAACTAAAGCTTCTATTTGAGAATCATCTATCCACTTGGCATGAAATTTAGATTGATGTATTTTTTCATATTGGTTCAATGATTCTATAATAAATTGAAGTTTATTGTTTTCTCCAATGATATAGATTTCTATATCTTTTTGATCAACTAATGATTTTTTCTTGAGTTCAACAACTGGTAAAGTGTTTTGTGACTTTTTAAATTTAACTTCATCATTTAAAGAAAGCACATAAAGTAAACCTTCATGAACGGCAAGAGGAATTGCATGTGAATATTCTGCTAAACATTCATCAAAACTAACATGCTCCATCGCATAAATTTCAGATCCTTGGAAAGAGAAAAGTGCTAGATAAATATCTTCAATTTGATTTTCAATGAGCGTTTGAGCAATAATCTGTCCTAATCGTTTATCAAAACAAATCGGCATAATCAGATGCTCATGTAATTTATCAACAACTCTTGATAAAGTTAAAATCTTATCAAAGCTTTCAATGTGTTTGATTTCAACGACAATGGGTGGTTCGTATAAAAATTCTATTGGACCAAGGCCTAATATGACCTTAATGACAGCTAAATCGCTTTTTGACATGCTTTTATAAACTGTTTGGTGATGATCCGGGTTCATGATTAAAATGGCTTTAGCACGTTCTATAGAAATATCTTCAAGGTCACTTCTTAGAAGCGGATCACCTTGTTTAACTAAAACATTAAGCTTAACCATTTTTTGATCTGATTTAGTTTTATTGACAGCATTAATGATCTGCTTTTCAGCAAATGCTTTATCAATATTTGCTAAGATGATGACAGTAACTTCTCTATCTTCTACATAAAGCAAATCAGAAACTAGCTCAGGTACTTTACTATTCCAATTAAGAACAGCAACATGCTGATCTAAATGAATCTTGCCAGCACCACTATTTTTCTTTTGAATATATTCTTTGATTGCATTGGTCGTGAGTGCAATAATTGTTCCTGAAAATAAAATAAGACCTGTCACTAAAACAATAACAGATAGAACAAGCATATCTGGATTTTGGATATTCAAAATAGCATTAGGCGCAAGCATCCATTTCACACTACCATTCGCAAATGCATCAATAAAATTATCAAACTCATCATCAATGAATAGAGCAATGATTGCTGCTATAGATAGTATGAACAAATTGATTAGTATCATGAACATGATGATATAAATTAATGGTCTTTTATAGGTTTTTATACTGATTAAGCTCTTAGCATGAGCAAGTCTATCTCTTAGATTCCGCATAGTTCACCTCTTATTTAATTTTATTATACGATAAAAAACAAGTTTTATAATGAATAAAAGAAAAAGCATGGTGAGTTTTTCACTATGCTTTTAAAATTATAATCATTCTATATATTATTCATCTTGTGAATCTTCTTCATCTTCTTCTTGATCCTGCTCATCTTCTTCATCTTCTTCATCTTCATCATCATTATCAACATGACGTTCAGATTCATACTCATATTCATCTCCATCATCTGGTAATACAAATATTTGATAAGATGTTAATCCTGTTAACAAATCAGTCTTAATTTCAACTTTCATTTGTCCAGATTCTTCAATACCATTAATGATTGTATGATATTCAATTTTTAATAAATTAATACCATCTTCTTGTTCATAATTGAATTGATAAGAACCAGAATCAGATCCATTGATGTATTCAAAATCAATCACTCTATTGCCATCTTCTTCATCGACTTTAATTTTGCTTTCTGAGACGACTATATTGTTTTCAACGATTTTAATACTGTATTTACTTTCATTATCTTCTGTTTTATAAATAGATTCAACATAGTTTGATCCACCATTGGTTGTTTTAAAGGTAATAACTTCTTGATCCCCTTCTATTTCTTTCTTACCGATGAAATCAAATTGAAAATTTTTGTATAAGAAGATACCATCAATCTCAAATTGAGTTTCTCCTTCATCTTCTGTGTAGGTAACTGTATTGAAATAGAGCGTATAGGTGATTTGGCTACCTAATAAATCAATAGTAGAAAGTATAACTTTTGATTCATATAACGGATTATCAGACTCCAAGTTTGTTGTTGTTATTCCTAGGTTTTGTCCAGTGATTGTTTCAATCATACCTAAATAAGGTTCAATGGTTGTTACTGTATCATTAGTAGAAAGTTCCTTAATCAAACTAAGTGATTGATTATAAGAAAGAGTTGTTGCCGTATAATTACCCATGATGGTTGCTGTTGAGACAGCAGATACAGATAATGTGTCTTGATATGCGACATTAGCATAAGGATTTAGTACGGTTTGAATGGGGGTTTTATTGAATAAACCGATGCCAAATACGATAGCTGCCACAATAAATACTGTTGTAAGTATCATTTTGAAACTAAATATGAATTGTGAAGGCTTTCTATATGTGCTTATAGTATTTTGATCGGAACCTAATACAATCCAATCCATCTTGGGTATTGATGTTGGAAGATGAGATTCAATATTTAATTTAAATAGTTTAACAATTTCACTCTTCTTCATTCTCATACCCTCCTTCACTTTTTAATTTATTCATTGCTTTTTGATAAATCCAAATAATCGTACCTAGTGGCTTTTTAAGCACTTTTGCTATTTCTCGATGCTTCATTTCTTCAACAACTTTTAAGATGACGACTATGCGTTCATCTTCATCCAATCTTTCAATCATTTCTGTAAATTGTTCTTCTTCATCCGGCCTCAAGCCTTTGCTAACAAGTACTTCACTATAATCGTTAATATCCACATTATATTTATTTTTATTTTTTCTATAATGGTCAATGGAATGATGATGTGCAATTTGAAGTAACCAATTGTAAAAATTTGTATTTTCTTTGTATTGATGTATAGATGATAGCATCTTCATGTAGACTTCCTGCATCATATCTTCTGCTGATAAATGATCTTTTGTTACAGCAAAAATCACAGAATAAACAGCTCTTTTTGTTGCTAAATAGACATATTCAAATGCTTCTTCATCTTTTTCTTTGATTTTATCAACATATGATTGATCGATTATCATTGTCAAACTCCTCTAGTAGATTTGTCATCAGATATAAAAACTACCCAATCACATATTACCACTAGATTTGTGACAATGAGTCTTATTTACTCAATAAATCTCATCAATAATTAGTGGTTGCTCATGAAGTGACATAATCAGTAGCTTCTTGAGTTTCATCTTGATCACTGTGATTATCATCATCGAAATCATCACTTTCATCATGATCATCATCATCGTCATCTTCATGGTCTTCTCTATCTTCCATATTTCTATCTGATTCGTGTTCATATGCTTCTTCATGATCTGGTTCGACATAGATTTGATATGTAGCTACATTTGTAAGTTCATCATAAATGACTTCTACTTTGATGTTGCCTGAAGACTCAGTTCCATCAATTAATGTATCATATTTAATTTTTAGTAAATTAGTACCATTTTCAACTTCATATTTAAATGCATAAGAACTTGTATTTAAACCTTGAGTATATTCTAATTTGATTGAAGTTTCACCATTTTCAAACTCAACCTTAATTTTACTTTCAGTGACTAATAAACCATTTTCTACAACTGAAATTGAAAATTTCTTTTCGTTATCTTCAACCTTATATTTTGATAATACATAATTATTTTCATCTATATATGATTTGAATGATATTTTTTCTTCACCATCTTCTAGTTCTTTACGTCCTGTTATCTGATATTCAAGTGTTCCAATTAGTAAAATACCATTAATTTCATATGCTTCAGATGAGTCATCTGTTGAAGAAGTATCATCAGCTTCTTGATTATCAGTTAATAACACCGTATTATAATACATTGTATAGACCATTGGATTATTTAGTAAGTCATATACTGTAAACTGTATCTTAGTTTCATAATTTTCTAAATCGGATATTTCGGTGGAAACATTTAAACCATTATTTTGTGCAAGTAGTGTTTCAAACATTTCAAGATATGGTTCAATTTGAGCAATTGTAGGATCTGTAGTAGGATCTGTTGTAGGATCAGTTGTAGGATCTTCTACTGGTGTATCCAATTGAGTTATTGTCTGATCAACTGAAAGTAGTGGATCAGTGACAGACTCACTGAGCAATGAGGATGTAGATATTGCAGCAAATGAAAATACCTCTTCATCAGTTGCAAAATTGAATGCTTGAGAAAGTGCAGTTAAACCTGTACATGCAGAAACACTGATTAATAACAAAATCATGGTCGTACCTAATAATATTCTTTTCATTTTTAATGCCTCGCTTTCTTAAAACTTTTATTCTTACACTTTATAAACGATGAAAAGGCACTTTCTTATTGGTATTTTGACTAAAAACTAATAAAAAAGGGTATTTCGTTTGTGAAATAGCCCCTTTTCCTTATCTATTTATCTATTTATCTATTTGTTTACCTTTTAGCGTTTTAACCCATGTTGTTATAAGATTTAATGATGTTCCAACAATAAGGACAATGATGAATATTTTAATACCTAATGCAAATCCATCAGCAACTTCATTACTCGTTGTTGACATATATTCAGCTATCTTTTCAAACATTAAGATATTGAATAGATTTGGATAACTAATAAAGATGATGGTCACCACAACAGAAAATATTTTGCTAACTGTATAAATTGCTGTTAATCGAATGCTCCATACCCCATATAAAGCTTTAAGCATACTAACAAATACTGAGAATCCAATCGAAATAATGAGTAATGGGATAAATGCTACTAAAACCTCATTGGTAAACATAGGTGCTACCATGTTTGAGTTTTCATAAATACCTAATATATCTCGATAACTGATCAGAAGTATGATAAAGATGACAGCAAATATCGTTTCAAGAATAAGGCCAATCACAGCACCGGTCCGATTAATTTTAGGACTATTTTTCTTAGGAACTTCTGGAAGATTTGATAATTTCCAAACTCTAAACTTTGTTTTTTCATCAGCACGTTCAATAATCCAGAAAATAACTGTTACCCAAGCAAAAGCCATCAGTATGGAATCAATAGAATCTCCAAATAATCTACTAAATACTTCTCCTATCATTTCCCAAGGTGTTTGTGAATTTAAATTAAGTGCTAAATCAATCGCACCAAAGACTAAAGATACAGAAACAAATATAACCATCACTATCTTTAATACTCTGACATAATCATCGAAATATGCAGGAGAGATTAAATAACGTTCTTTTGTCTTATATCCGTTAGCTAACAATCTTGGTTCACCAAGTTCTAATAATACTTCTTCAATATGCTCTTCACTGTGGTCTTTACCAAGCATATCATCAATATTTGCTCTTAATTCTTTTTCTACTTCTAGTCTACTACTTTCTGGTAGACGTCTTACAACATCATATACGTATCTTTCAATCATATTTTTCATTTTTTCTGCTCCTTAAATAATTCATCCATTTCTTTTGCTAATTTATACCATTCTTTTTCCAACTCAAATAATATTTCTTTTCCCATATCACTTAAGATATAGTACTTTCGAGGTCTTGTATCTGATGTATCCCATTCACTTGTGAGAATGCCTTGAGATTCAAGTCTTCTCATTAAGGGATACAAAGTTCCTGCCTCTATGTTCATTTCTTTCTCTTCTAATCTTTGTAATAACGAATACCCATATTGATTTTCCTTAAGTTGACTAAGAACTGCAATCATTTGTGTACCTCTTCTTAATTCAACAACAAGGTTAGTGAGTAATGGTAAATCGCTCATATTGATCACCTCGATTACATTATACTGTATGTCATACACTATTGTCAATACTTTAATATTATTTTTATTTAAAAAATTTAATAAGGGTTTACTCTTATATTTAGTTCAATTTCTTTTTTTTATCGGATCAATATGCGATCTAGCATAGTTTTTGTTAAAAATGGAGTCAATTTGACCTATATATGATGTGTGTTTTCCATACTGCATAAACTTAATTTCCTAAATCCTTATAAGCAACTTATGGATTATTTTTGGCAACTCACATGATTTTTGATTGATACTTTTCCTGTGATTTGTTAGAGTTGAAGTGTATTATCAAACCAATGGAGGTATTCAAATGAAAAAACTATTACTTATTGTTTCAATGATAGCTATCCTATCAACTCTAGTAGCTTGTCAAACACAAGATGCATTCTCGGTTTTCGAAAGAGCAGCATCTAGTGAAATTGTCTTAGTTGATCAATATGAGGCAATTGCAACAACAGATTTAAATGATCAATCACTTGATGAGTTATCATCAGATGGCATGCAGATATTAAGTGTAACTATGAATGACGATGATCTTTCCAATCTAGAAAAGATCACCTACATTCGTTCACTTTATCGCGATATTCAAATAGCTCATGCTCAAAATATCTTAATTAAATATGAAATCCAAGATATTTGGGTAGTACTCAAGGATAATGTAGCAACATTTAGAGAAAACGAACTGGTATTAACTGAAGAAGATCAGATGACTTTACAAGATTATAAATTAGAGTTTTCATTAAGACGTTTAGAAGTTCAAGCATCGATTGGCAGTATAAAAACTTCTTTAGAACAACTTAAAGGTCTTTACGATATCGATCATCTTGACTTAATCATTGATCACTTTGAATCTATTCTTGATGTTTTAAATATGAGATATGATCACATGGTGTACCTAAAACTGGCACTTGAAGATGTCAATACCATTGCAGTTAGCTATCTAGACTAAGAAACAAGAAATAAAAAGCACTTCTCCCATATGAGAAAAGTGCTTTTTTATAAGTATAAGATTATTGTTCGTTTTTTTGATGAATATCAAGTTGTGGGAAAGGAATTTCAATATTATTTTTATCAAATAATAGTTTGAACTCACGATTCAACGAACGGGCTACCTTGTATTTCTCCAACTCATGACATCTAGCAAGAATTCTTAGGACAACAGATGAATTACCAAGTTCCTCAACACCTGTATAAAATGGCCCATCTTTAATTGACGGTATTTTTCCTGCAACTTCACTTAAATTTTCAGTAATTATTTTTTCAACCTTTTCTAAATCTTCACAATAGCTAATAGAAATCAAACAAATAGCAACCGATAATGAGCTTGATGTATTAATTGCTCCGCGAATATCAGAGTTATTGATAATGAGTACATCACCATTTTTGTCTTCTATCTTCGTAATTCTTAAGCCAATCTCTCTAACAGTACCCCTCATTTCATTAATTTGAATGACATCGCCTACTGAAAATTGTTTTTCAAAGATGATGAACAACCCACAAAAAATATCTTCGATTAAGCTTTGTGCACCAAAACTGATTGCTAAGCCTAAGATCCCAGCACCAGCAAGTAGTGTAGGTGTTTGAACACCCCAGGCACTTAAGATTAAGAACAATGCGACGACAACAATTAGATATTTGATCACACTGCTCATTAATTTACCGATTGTTTCACTTCTTTGACCTTCTTTAGTGACTAAAGGGACGAAGACTTGAAGGATCTTATTGATAATCCAAACAAAGATTACAATAGTTATACTCTCTAAAATGGTTACATAATGATTAGAAAAGAAATCAATCAAATTAAAGAATTTGCCAATGCTATTGTTAATGATATTAGCAAAAGCGGTTCCTGGAAAGATAAGACTTGCAAACATACCCAATAATAAGAATACAACAATAATCACTGTAATAATAACGATTTTAACCTTGTCCTTTTT
The DNA here is from genome assembly GCA_018817915.1 of Bacillota bacterium. Lineage (GTDB taxonomy): Bacteria > Bacillota_I > Bacilli_A > Acholeplasmatales > Acholeplasmataceae > Peloplasma. The sequence continues at coordinate 5,336 of JAHISX010000030.1, read as the reverse complement.
GGACTTTTCTTTAAATTTCATGTTCTTCTCCTTTATTCTAATGTCATGATGACATATATAATTTCATAATAATAACTTGTTGTTTCATTTAAAACACCGATTTCAACTATAAAAGGTATGTTAGCTGATTTATCTATCGTAAATGTCACACTCTTAGAATCACCTGCAGGTGTAAATCCAAATTGACCAGCTGAGATATATACGTTATAATCATCATAAATTTCATATAGATCATAATATGAGAGTTGGAAATTATGCTTTGGATCATTTAGTGTGAGTGATACTTCAAAATAATCATTAAACTCTTGAACATCTATTTGATAAGTATAACTGCTCAGAGTTCTAATTTCTAATGGATCAAAAGTTTTGGTTTCTGTTGCTAAGGTATAAGGGTTTGTATAAGTGATTGAAAGTGCCACTTCATAAAGCGTGTCATACTTTAATCCATCAAATACAACCTCATAATCATAATGCATGTAGCTTTCTTCAAAAGTTGACTGATCAAATGTCTGAGTTTCCATAGGATAACCATCTTTTGTTAACTTAAATTCATAGGTAGCATCTTCTAAAAGTGAGAAATCAGGATATATAGATAAGACAATCGATGAACCAGTAACTTGAGTAAGATAATACGATTCCTCAATGAATATAGGAATATTGATATATATTTCATCCAAGATGATGGTGTCGCTAGTGTAAAGAGTTGCTTCCATGTAGACATGTATTCTGCCATTCATAGCAAATAGATTATCTAATAAAATAGTTGACTGACCATCTAGTACAGTTTCATTATAATAATCAAACGGTACATCCCAACCCATCTGGATAACACCATAATAAAGTTGTACATCCATATATTCATCTAGTTCATCAAATAAAACTGTTTGAATCTCAAATTGCAAATCAAATTGATCAATGCCCTCAATTAAAGTGTAATTGGTAATTGCTCCCCCACTATTTGGTTGAGTGACAATCTCTTGAGTAGCTAATCGTTCCTGACCAAAACCTTTACTTCCCATCACCGACATCTGATAGGTTGTTCCATCATTTAGGTTAGAAAATTCGCCAACATTTATACCCAATTCTAATGGCATTCGATAATGCTCAAATTGATTTTCAAGCACAATCTCTAAAGTATCAATATCGATTGCATTATCTGCATCCGTCACTTCAACTTGATAGACCACTTGATTCTTAAAGACTTGAACTTGATTGATTTCTGCTTTGGGACTAGAAGGTATTGCAATGACTGCAACAATGACTGCACTTGCAGTAATCACAAAGGAAGTCATCCAAGATTTGAGAATCTCCAATCTTGTTTTCTTGCGAAATTGTATTTTAAATTTTTCTTTGGCTCTCAAAAGATAAACTCCTTTCTTTAGATAAAAATATATCTCACTCTATATTCGTGAAGAATATAAAGTAAAAACACCTTTTTAAATGTTTAATTTTCATTCATAACCTCGCTAAGATGTCTAAACATCACTATACTATTTATTATGCGTTAAAAAACTTGAAAACTCAATAGTTCTTTATACTTTTTTTATAAATAAATTCTACACCCACAAATAATGATCTTGGACATAAAAAAAAGCACCGATATGCTTTCATTTATTATTTGATTTATATCTATCCTTAAGTTGTTTATCCCAATATTTCTTTTTCTTGGCATGATAAGGGTTTTGATGTTTTGATTCGATGATTGTTTTAGGGGTTGTTTTTGAACTTGTCGATCTAGTTTGACTTGATGAGTTAGTGCCTTTGTTCTTTTGGGTAGTACTAGGAGTTGGTGAGGTTTGTGAACGATAAGCACCTGATAAATAAACTTCTTTTTCGACTTTTAAATTCATATGAATATGTTTTTCAATATCTTTGAGCAAAACCGCTTCTTCTGGACTGCAAAAACTAATCGCAATCCCCGAAAATCCAGCTCTACCTGTTCTACCAATTCGGTGAATGTAGGTTTCAGGTACTTCAGGTAAATCATAATTGATGACGTGAGATAATTCATCGATATCAATGCCACGCGCAGCAATATCAGTAGCAACCAAAACTTGAATTTGTTTTGATTTGAAGTTACTTAATGCTTTTTCACGGGCATTTTGTGATTTATTACCATGAATTGCTTCTGCATGAATGCCAACAGCAATCAATGCTTTTGTTACTTTGTTTGCCCATTGTTTTGTTCTTGTAAATACTAACGCTGAATCAATGTTTCCTTTTTTAATTAAATGAATCAATAATTCAACTTTATCTTTTTTTGAGACCTTATAAATGGATTGTTCAATCACTTCTAAAGTTGTTTCTACGGGTTTAACAGAAATTCTGACTGGATCATTTAAGATGCTTTGTGATAAAGCAACTATTTCTTTAGGCATTGTTGCTGAAAATAACATGGTTTGTCTTTGTTTTGGAATCAACTTAATAATTCTTTCAACATCTTTGACAAATCCCATATCAAGCATACGATCTGCTTCATCAAGGACAAAATATTCTAATTTAGAAAAATTAATAAACCCTTGATTAATCAAATCTAAAAGTCTACCTGGGGTTGCTACCAAAATATCGATACCTTTAAATAAAGCATCAGTTTGTGGCTTTTGGCTCACTCCTCCAAAAATGACAGCAACTCTTAATCCTAAATGCTTCCCATAAACATTAAAACTATCTTTGATTTGAGAAGCTAATTCTCTTGTTGGTGCTAAAACAAGCGCTTTAATATACTTCGTTTCATGCTTTACTTGTGTTTGATAAAGTCTTTGTAAAATTGGAATTGCAAAAGCAGCAGTCTTACCTGTTCCTGTTTGTGCACTTCCTAAAATATCCTTACCCTGAAATAAAACTGGAATTGCCAGTTCTTGGATAGGAGATGGTTCCATATATCCTTCACTCTGTAGTGATTTAAGGATAGGTTCAATAATTTCTAATTCATTAAATTTCATTTTTGTTGCTCCATTTTTCTTTAATTTTGCCTATCATCCCATATCATCAAGATTTTTTCATCTTTTAAATTTTTGGCAATGAATTTTTGATGATACGTTTGCTGCATGTAGATGAAATGCTCATCTACTTTGATGAATGCTCATCAGTAATAGCTAAATGGATGTTCTGATTTAGCAATCTTAAATTTAAACAGCTGCCTTCAATGCTTTTCTTTTTTCTTTTCCAATTCTTATTTTAGGTTTAAAATCAATTCTTTGATACAAATAGTAACCAACAAATGCAATCAATATATTACTTGCTAGCATTGCATACCAGATACCGCTACTTCCTAAGTTAGTAAATTCTTTGAATATATAAATCAGTGGTATTCTCAAAATCCATAAGCGCATGGTCGTAATAATGAATGTATATTTTGTATTTCCTGTACCATTAAATACGCCAATGAAAGTTTGAAAGATTGCCATCAATGGTAATCCAACTAATAAATAAAACATATATTCATTCGTTAATGCCAATGCTATTGGATCATCTTTAATGAAGAACTCCGCAAAAAAGTTTCTAAATCCCATAACGAGTGCACTACCGACAATCATAATGCCTACGGATAGTATCATTCCTTTTTTAAAGGTTTCTTTAGCTCTTGGAATATTCAAATTGCCGATGTTTTGTCCAATGAAAGCAGCAAGTACACCGCCAATGGCCATCACAGGATGTAAAATCAAGCTACTTAAACGGTTACCAATGCTAAAAGCAGCGACTGTTGCTGTTCCATAAGAGAGGATGACTACATTGATGATACCAAACCCAATGGCCGTAAATGCTTGACCAAGTGATGCTGGTATAGCTGTTCTGATGATTTGTGTGCTAATATCGGATTCTAATACCATATATCTTCTTTCAATGGTAATGCCTGTCTTAGCTTTAAAAAGCTGAATAAGACCCATTGGTAAAATGACGATATTTGCAATCAGAGTTGCATAAGCAGCACCTGGAACACCTAAATTGAAATAAGAAACAAAAAGTGGTGTTAATGCGATGTTGAGTACGACAGTTACAACGCCATAAATAACTGGTGTTATTGTATCTCCACTGGATTGTCTAATTGCCGTAAAGGCAAAAAACAAGAAGACAACTGGTAATTCGAATGACCGGATTTGCAAATATTTGATGCTATTGACTAATTCATATCCCGTAAGACCCATAACATTCATAATGAATGGTGAACCAAAATAAGATATGGCATTTAGTAGTATGCCAGCAATGAGTGAAATGGTAACAAGTTGACTTGCATATTTTTTAGCTTGCTCAACTTGACCGGAACCTATTTGTTGACTGATTAGTGCAGTTCCAGCAGCACTTAAACCTATACCTAATGATAGGAAAGTGAAGACAATAGGAAAAGTTAATTGAATAGAAGCAATCGCTTGAGTTCCAAAAACATCAATCTTGCCAACAAAATATGTATCAATCACATCATGAATGGTTTTAATGAAGTTATTAAGCATTAAAGGGATTGCCATGACAAGCAAACCTTTATATATATTTTTGTCGTTAAGTATTAAATTGCGCTTTTTCTCATCTTTTGTCATTTTTCACCAACCAAAAAATTATACCATACAATAGCATATGTATATATACATAGACCTAATTTACATATGAATTGAGCATAGATTATACTTTTATCACGATATCAGCAGTTTTTTCAATCGAATAATGATTGAAGTATGCATGCTCTGCAGGTATCCATCTATTTAAAAAAATCTTTAATTTCTTTAGACCATTCCGTTTTTTAATACGTATCATTTGTTTAATTTTACCAATCTTAAGAAAGATCTTAAAATCATATATCTCTTCAATTAAAGGATGTGTTGAGTATGCACCTTCAATGATGTTTACTGATTTTACTTCTTTTTTTAATAAAGACGACAATTCTTGAGTTTTGCAATCAAAGGATTGATAGAAAATAGGTTCTTGTTTTAATAGTGGTTTGATGATTTCTTTTTTCAATCGATCAAAATCTATGTTACTCGCAAATTCAGTTGATGTCTGATCTTGTTTTAAGCTTTTAAAATAATCATCCATATGAAAAACATTTGCATCAAATATATTTTCAATATAATGAGCTAATGTTGTTTTACCAGAGCTACTATATCCATCAATTGCTATCGTTAAATTTTTGCTTTCTTTGATCATTTCTTCAATTTTGACGAAAAGAAAATGATAGGATTTAATATACTTTTCAGTTTTTCTTTGATTGGTTGAAGATTCAATCAACAATTTAATTTTCTGATCTATACTCATTTAAGATAACCTGACAATACGTCATTTTTTTGCATCAAAATAATTAATGCTGGAATAAATATTAATTGGAAAATGATTCCAGGAATTGCTGT
>JAHISX010000029.1 GCA_018817915.1 Bacillota bacterium | reverse complement strand
CAGAGCTTTTGCGATATCCTTTTGGATAATCCGCCTAGCAACCATGTCTTGAACACTCTTTATTCTTTCGTCAAGTACTCCATCAGCCTCCCATTGCTGATATGTATCCAGTACCTTTGGCACATCGATTCCAACCTTTCAGGGTTCAGTTAATTTATCAAAAACTGAAGTTATCCAAGGGTTGAATACTACAACTCTTTCTGCAAAAGAAAAGAAACCCTCAAATTTGAGAGTCTCTCACTTCTAGGCTTCAACTAAAGCCAGTATTCCACGCTAATTGTAGTATATGAAATATGTCAACTTTTGTCTACATGCCAACGGCACAATAATTTATGAAGCATCGCTATTTTTATGTTTTAGGCTATAGCACTTGTTATATAGTTGACAACTACTTAAACGATAATTGTTGATATCTTGCCGTATAGTTGGCATTACTGTTCACAAGTATTACTGGAAATACTATTTTTTTGTGAGTAGTATATCAATCCGATCGATCAACTGATCATATGTTATTATGTCACAATCTTTATTATTATAGCGAACGACGTTAAAATTCAAACTTATCATGTCTGAACTGATCTTAGTGTGTTTGATTATTTCTTCTTTCAAATTTCCAATAATCAAAAAAGACTTGATTAAGACTTTCATAGGTTTCGATTCACTAGCCGACATCATGTTTCTCTGTATGTTTGTTTGTTGAATGGCACTTGAGAACTCGTCAGTTAATTTGCATGTATTATTTCTATATTCATTAATCTTAAAAAGCATAACATTTGCTCTTTTTAATTCTATGATATTAGGAAACTGATTGATATTATCATATAAAATATCTGTCCTATTCTCAAGATAATCCTCATTTCGAATTATGAACTGGAACTCAGCAACACCATTCAATCCCGGAATTATCAAAGGTAAAAATTCTTGGAATTTCTTAAATACTCTTTCTATAGAATGCTCATCTTCACTCATTGCCTTCAAAAGTTCAATTCTAAAATTTGACAGTAATTTATGTCTAGTCTTTAATTCTGAACTAAAAATTATTTCCTCTGCCAAATCCAAAGTATCGAATGATTCAAGGTATTTCTTTATTCGATTATTAATGTCAGCTAAACGAATATAAGTCACATTATTATCATATTCGAAATCAAAACTATCGGTTAAAAGTTCATCAATCTCTCGTTTGCTAAGCCTATCTTGAATACCAGCTTCTAGATTGACAATGACACGTAAAAGTTCAGTGTGTAATGTGAAAAGTTTTTGACTTTGTCGCTCACTCTTAACTATAACTTGATTACCTTCATCATCAATTTTATATTCCTTAATATCCATACCAACAAGGTAATCATTTAATCGGCCATTTGAATCTGGAGTAATATGAATATACGGATTAATACCAAAAGTTTTTTCTTTATACGTAAAAAAATACACTTGACTAGTTCGAATGATATTTACAGATTTTTTATTAAATGAAAAAATCATAATAACGACCTTGCTTTTAAAGTGTATTTCTAAGTAATACTACTTGTTTTTTTGATTGAACAAATCATTATGAGTTTTTAAATAATGTTTACGTTCACTAAGGTAAAGAGACTTGTCGATTTTTTTCCCAATTAGGTGAGTAAAATCTTTATGTGTCTTTATTTCATTAGCTAATATTATTTCACCAGTATCATATAAGACAGTCATAAATTTCCCACCTTCAAAAAGACGATCATGTAATGGACAGAGCAATAACCCATTATAATGATTAATGGCATCATATGTGTCTTCACATTGCGAATATGGAACTATATGGCTTGCAATTAGAAAATCTGGGAAACTAAAATCACATATTGCACATTTGTGCGCATAGTTTTTAAAAAGACTATCTCTAAATGTTCTCTGAATATTTGTGTTTCTACCACGAATTTGAGTGTTCACGAATTGTTCTTGCTCATATTTTCCAAGTGAAACTGGTGCTTGGACTCTATTACTTTGTAAAATATCGATTTTTAAATCAGCGAGTGAATCTGCAATATTCTTATCATTTTGAACTACCTGTGTTTGTACATTAACTTTAACAAATAGATAATCCTTGATTAAATTTAAAACATAGTTTTTATCAAATTTGCTTACATATTCATTTTTTTTAGGAAGGTATGATGGAGTTCTTGTTCCTTCTACGTTAATCGAAATATCTTCGACATTAACAGTGCGATCGCTAATTTGTAATGTCCTAGTTATGAAAAGACCATTATTTGCAAATCCTAAGACAGTAAGGGGATATTTGACTAACATTTTAGCCCAGTTTGTACCCGTACCTCTTGCACCAACGCTAATGGATACTCCAATAAACTTAGTAAAAAGTGAATTAAGTGCTATCTCTTTAGCAGCCTTTTGTCCAGATAAAATCTTTTTGTAATCATCCAATAAATTATGATTAAGAAATGTCCTGTGCACTAGTAAATATAAAAATATATAAGCGTTTTCTATCCGTAATAATATATAATCTAAAAGCTCTAGATTCTGAACTTTATAACATCCATTAGGTGTATGAACCAATACCCTCGCAAAACATAGGACATTTATAACCTCGCTCATATAGTTGGGAATCACTGATGAATCATGTTCAAGTTGGAAAATATCCGCAGTATAACTAATAAACTCAGTTCTAAGAGCATTTTTGTCAAAGCAATTATTTGAATCAAGATTTTTCTTAATAAATTTTGACATGAAATAAACCGCATCATATGCATAGCTCTTATCACTTAAAAATCTTCCTACTCCAGAAGATAAGTCAGTTACTGCAAATGAATCATAAATCTGTTTTTCATTCATCTTTTTTCACCCCTATATAATAAATTGAATTAGAATCTATATTAATAGTGAATTTTGAGTTGTTCTTTACAATAGCATAGTACTTTCGAAACTCTGTTGTCGAGTATAAACTCAAATCTATTTTCTTATACTGGTCAAATTTTGGAATCAAAACAGCTATGGAACCATTCACTACTGAATTAGGCGGTAAAATTGCTGCACGGGTATTATATGTGAAACTTGTCATGATTATCGAGCTTGTGTTCAAATATTTACCGACAACTAGACTAGATACATCATCAACATATCTATCGTAGTCTCCTTTATGTACTATGGTTCCATCATCAAGCATATTTTTAGATTTGATTACCCAAATCTTCCCATCTGTTTTTACAATACTATTCGTCAATTGTCGATCTCTAAAAAAATCAAAGACATCAAGTTTTAAACTGGCTATGTAGTTATCAAAAAAATCGTCTCTATACAATAACCAGTGTTTTCTATGAAATAAATATTTCTGTTGAACTAATCTTATCGTATTATCAAGCTTACTTTCAATATAGATTGGTGAAATATGATCCTTTTTGAAATGAATGGCTAAAATTTCGACAAACACTTTATCAAAATAGTGAACTCCATAATCGTAAATTGAGACAATATTAGTTTCTTCATATAGCGATTTAACAGAATTGAATTCTGGAGTCATTATGAATGTTTTCGGCATGACAAAGATTATTTCAGGTGATAGCTCATATGCTTTTTTCATAAAATACCCGAATATATTAGATAAAACAGACTCTTTATACAATGTTCTGTAGTTAATCAACAAACTGCCTGTTACTTTAAAAAAAGGTGGATTTCCAACAATTAAATCATATTTGCCATTAAGTTTTGCTAAAACGAAATCTGATTCTATAAAATTTATCTTTATCTTATCTCTATTATAGTCCAACAATTTCAAAGTTTCTTCTAAGTGAATCAGTGTTTCTTTTTTTATGTCAACAACATCAATTTCAAAAAATTGATCAGGTTCGATTAAAGAGAAAAGCTGTGGCAAGAATGCTCCCATGCCAACAGAAGGTTCAAGAATCCGGTAAATCTTTTTCCCTGAAAAACGTAATCTACATAAAGCATCAAAAACTACAGATTGAGGTGTGTAAAAAGATCCTGTTTCTTTTGCTTGATCTAATTTCAACTCATAGATCAAACTATTTATATAGAAATTGTTTGATTGGTGGTTTTCAGACTTTTTTTTTTAGTGAATTCTTGAAAATCTAATAACTGTTTTGCTTTTTCAGCTATTGACTCAAATACATGAGTAGGAACTGCTTCACCAATTGATCTTCGAATATTTAATTCATGTGATTTTAAATATCTTTTTTTATCGTGTTCTGTTTTTAGCGAGTCAATATCTACATTAGACCACTTAAAACTATTTGGGATGGTCATTAAGCGCATTAACTCTCTTATGCTTAAAACTCTGTCCTCAGATGGGTGAATTGTACTCTGACTTGCTAATTGATCATTTCTTGTAGCAATGCATGCAGCAGGAGAATTCCATACTAGTCTCTTGAATTTATTACCCATGTATGATCCCTTTAACTCTTGTTTCTTACCATCTACTAATTTATACGGTTGAACAGGATTATGGCTGTCAAAAGCACTCTCGCCTTCCTTGATACTAGAAATCCATTCTCTCATATATGAAGGATATTCCCTAAAGAAATGGTATACATCGTTTTTGGAAATTTCTCCAAATTCAAGTTTTGGTAAATCCGCAATTACATCATAAATAGATACTTGGTTGACTATTTCTGGGAACAAATTTAACGGTGAGATATTGATAAGTTCTTTTTTAGTCCCAATAACAAGAGTTCTAGGACGGCTTGAAGGTACACCAAAATCTTTGAAATTTACAACTTTACTATAAATATTATATGACAATCCCAGATGCTTATTAATAACCTCTTCTATTGATATATGATCCTCATCAAAATCAATGCACATTGTCTTTAAAAATGATTGAACATTCTCAAAAACAAATATATTAGGTTTTATCTTTTTTGTAATGTGAACTGCTTCAACAACAAGTGAGTTCCTATTAATTTCATTTTTCTTTTTATAATTTGCAGTCGACATGCCTTGACATGGTGGTGTAGCTACTATAATGTCTACGTCTGAAATATCTTCAAGTTGTTTGTAATTTGCTAATACCTTGAACAATTTTTCCTTTGTTTCTGTCTGTGTTATGTCACCTGCAATGTACCCTTCGTTGTATTTGCATTTACTATTTGCTTTTTGAATTTCGAGTCTGGATTCTATTAATTCATTTGTTGCTATGCAATCAAAACCTTTTTTTGTGAATCCGTAGCACCCTACTCCTGCACTGCTAAACAGTGATATATATGTGTATTTTCTCATTTTCTTTTACCTTCCCTTTAAATCATATTCAATTCGCATTTCATCCACACATATTACCGTTGATTGAAGTTATATGCAAGACATAAGAAAAAATAGTTTTAATACACTAATGTCGAATATCATAAATTCATAATTTATAGTCTATTATATCATCAAAACTCTTTTTAAACAATCTAACAAAATCATTATTATGCAATGTAATCATATGCAAATGAACAATCTCCTCAATACCGTTACTACAATACTATTTCCTGCCATTTTATATAACTGGGTGTCTGATACTCCAGTTGAAAGTGCTACATCAATACGGTTCTCATTCCACCCCATCAATCTCCAACATTCTCTAGGTGTCAATCTCCTAATTGATATTAAATAGTCCTTATCAACAACAACTCCTATGTCATTTGGCGATGTTTTGAGTGTTGGAATCATATTTTTTTGAACTACTCCTCTTTTTTGATGCGTTCTATTGGTGTATATACCATCTCCAACATGAGCAAATGCATATCCTTGTTTTGTCTTTTGTGGAACCATGATAAAGTTATCAGTTGCTCTACTACCAGGGCATGTGCTAATTGTATAGGCATATTCACTCTTCTCATCATGCAATCGAAATCTATTTCCTCGAATAAATCCATTACGATCGTTTGTATCCGAAAGATTTCTAATAAGTCTTTCGCTCAAAAAATACTTTTCTGAAACATGCTTTTCCAAATAATCATTTAACTTGTTTTCAAGTTTTATCTTTGTTGGAAAAATATAGTTCTTGGTATCAAGTGAACTGACCATAAACACTCTCTCTCTATTTTGAGGGATACCATAATCTTTAGCGTTGAGAACTTGATAGTAATTTCTATATCCATGTGACTCAAGAAATGATTTCCATTCATTAAATAATCCTATGAACCTCTTGCTTACAAGGTTTTTTACGTTTTCCATAAGTAAATATTTAGGTAGATTACCATTGATTGCTGCATTATTTATTAATCTTTCAACTTCCCACAATAGACTACTACCAGTTTCAGAATCACGATCAAAACCCTTCATTTGACCTGCCAATGAAATATCGGTACAAGGAAATGAATAAGTCCATAAATCAGCTGTGGGTAATAGGTCAATTTCTTTAATATTTCCAAGGTTATTAGGCTTTCCATGTAGAGCTTCATAAACTCTTAATGCATACTTATCTATTTCACTAATCGCAACTATTTCGTGCTCAATATTAGCTTCTTTAAGAGCTTGAGCTTGAGCACCAATTCCAGCAAATAATTCAACAACTTTTAACATTCATAAATCTCCTCTTCAGTATTTGCGTGGATACTGGCATGAGGTTTACTTATAATTTTGGTTTGTCCAACTTATTACAATTTCATTTATTATTTGATAGACTCGACTTCTACTTTGTTTTATTTCTTTCTTAATCTTTTCAATCCATTGATTGTTGACGATGGAACCAAGGACAGTTTTCTGGATATCATTTAAGTTCTTCATTATTGATTTGTATTCAGATAATATTCGTTCCACTTCCCTAATTCGATTTTCAATAGCTGTTATCTTATCCAACCAAAACAATAATTCACTATCCCCAGATGTTCTTGAACCTGAAGACCCAATTCGATCATATGACACACCTTTGTACCCAATGAGCTTCATATTGTAGAACTCTAACTTTTCTTGGAGTTCTTTTTCTTTTCTCATCGCTCTTCTTACATCATCAATCCACTTGTAAAAGGGTTCGTTTAATCCACGATTCGAATGACTCATTGGCTGTTTTCCTCCTGTGTTCAAATTGCTTCAAATTTGTTTGAACTGATTCCCTCATAAATGCAAACTTATCCTCTATCGGTGGATTAGGGTTTTTAGAATACTTAACCACATAATCTACAGCTGATAAGACATCTTCAAAACCATACCCATGGATTAAATCTTCAAACAAGATATTAAATTTGATGATGTCAAGAGATGACTCATCGATGTATTTGTTTT
>JAHISX010000028.1 GCA_018817915.1 Bacillota bacterium | reverse complement strand
CTTTTGCTGAAGTATAATCTTTTTCTCTATATTCAAAAACACCAGTTAATTGTGAGTAGAGTTGATCAAACGAATACTCTTTTATAGTATACAGTGATGACTTTTGAAATAATTCATAAAACTCCATAGCTCTCACAAAATCTTCTTTTTGCATACAAACCAGTGTTTTCCAATAATATTTTATATACTGCATTTTTTTTACTTTAATTCTATCGATTGTTTCAATAAAACTATCATAATCTCCATTATTCAAAAAACTATATCCTTTCAGTAATAGTGTATATTGTCCAATAATTCCAGGCAAAATTCTTTTATACCTATCTGATTTTTCAATAACTAGATCAAATTGTTTATCTTTGTAGAGTTTAAGAATTCTCTTATAAAAGTAAAGGGAAGTAAAAGCTAGCAACATGGCTACACCCAAAACTGACAACCAAATAATTCCTATGACATCCCAATGTATCATCAACAAAATCTCCTTTATTTTATGATCTTAAGTTTGTTCTTCATGTACACTACAAATTCACCTGTATTGGCTGGTGTGACAAATGATATTCGAATTCCTTCTACAAGTTATAACTATAACTAAGTGGAATCATCAAAATTTAGAATCTCACTTATTGTGAATTGTTATTTTGTCTTGTCATTACTAAGTTTATCATGTTTTTCATCAAAAAAATAGTATGTATTACTCTGGTGTTATACCAGGTTTACTGTCTGTGAACTTAAAGTTTGTAATTATTGGATTGGTTATACTAAGTTGTTTATAAATGAAGGACTATGATTCAAAAGAGATTATTCTACTATCTTTTTATCGTAGAGCATTGAGCTTTAGTATGCTAATTATAAACTACAATATGTTCATTATCTTCTATACTCGGTAAAAAACGATATTGTTCAATCATATTTTCAAAGTTGCTTTTGCTATTTGATATAAGAATGTCAATTTGAAAATCATTACTTAAAAAAAGACTAATGTCTTTTAAATCATTCACTAATACTTGAGTAACTAGATTACCTTCGATTTGATTTGAGACTTTTTCAATATTCTTCCAGAGATCATTATTTGTTCCATTTTCATCTCCATTATCGTAATCAAAAGTATGATAATCTTGTGAAGTGACAAGCACTTGGTTATTTTTATGAATTCGATAGAAACACTGAATATGCAGTGAACTTGTAAAATCTTCTTTAGCAAAGTTCAAACACAACATATTAGCAAAAAGTTTTATTCTTGTGAGCATTGAGTTATTAACGTCTTCAACTTTTAACATTACATTATTAACCATCATTTCTTCTCCACTTCTTGAAGCAAGGCTTCTAAATTATAATTATTGTGTGATTCTACTTGTTTTGATACAATTACTTCCCTCATAGAATTTGATGCACCCTAACTAAGTAAAATCATCAAAGTTTATAATCTCATTTATTGTGAATATTTACTTGGACCATAGAATATTTGGATCATCTTTGCCAAGTTTGAGATCTGACAATAACACTCTCTTAACTGTATAATTAGAGTCCTGATATGCTACATACTTTTTTGGCAGATCTTTATCTATCAAATTATATTTTGAGTAGAATTTGAAGACTTCTGCATGCTTTGATTTTAATAGTGGTTTTAAATTCCCGTCCTCTATTTTAAAGTTACATATATATTCATCTATTTTAGCTGAGTTCACGAATTCCAAATTTGGTAATTTTATAGGTGCCATTGAATCCGAGTTTACAATAAATACATGTGTCAATTCCTTAAGATCATTTAAAAAATCAAAATTTATGACTTTGTTGCATTCTATTATGCGTAATGCCTTCAATGTTTTTGCTATTGAGGAGAGTTCCTTAACACCCTTGAGTTTAGTGCAATAGTCAATAGAAATCACATTTATATTCTTGAAGTTGTCGATGCCCTGTAAAGATACCAACTTTGATGAATTTTCAATGTATAATTCTTCTAACTGACTCATGGACTTTAATGGTAACAAATCCTTATATCCATATCCAAGAAAATATAAGCTTTTGATTGATTTAGGTAATACAAAATTTGATAATAATTCGTCTTCAATGATATGTAAATGCTCTAAATCTTTCATGTGGCTAATGTCAATTTTATTCATTGAACTTGAATAGAGCTTTAATGCTTTTAAATTATTTAATTGCATGACAACCTGAATGTTTTCCACATCTCTTGGAATTGATGCATAGGATAAATTAGGAATTTCAACTAAATAACTAATATCATTATCTTGAGAGATGACTCCTTTTGCATGTCTGCTGATCTAATTATCGATGTTTCGCTTTTTACCAATAGGGCTATAGCAATCATCAATAACTATGCAATTATCTTCAAAAAATCTAAGCTTGTCGAATATATTTGTACGCATTTTACTCTCCTATCTAATATGTGTGAAAATTACCACTCTAGAAAATTAATGTCTTGTCATTACTAACTTCATCTATCATTTCTAGTGCTTCAGTTTTGCCAAAATCTCATTTGTTCCATTAATCAATCACATAGTCTTTTTCATTAATATTAAACTCAACTTTATCTTTGACAAACCCATAATATGAAGCTATACAGTAATTATAGTCGCTAAAACTATCAATTAACACAAAATCAATATCATTTGAGTAAAAGTGATTATTATCACAACTTCTATTCTGATGCTGTTGCTTGAATAATCGAATAATTAAAATAGTTTTTTAATCAATTATTAGCATATGTGTGATCAAATACTATAATTATAGTAAAAAGAAGTGATATAAGTATAGGTTCAAAAGTTTCATCCTTAACAGTGATTTTTCTAAATATATTTCCTTGTTCGAACGGTTCAACTATAAGCATAGCTTCCTCGTGGTCACTAATAGTGAATATCATCTTGTCAATATCCCCATGAATTGAAAATCGTTTCATATCATCAATTGCTACACTATCCTTTAGTCTATGAAAAAATAGTTTATTCGATTTAACTTTTATAGTTAATCCATCCTTCATCGTAATTATATATTGTCTTCTAAACCGAAATTTTTGAGAGACTATACTTACTAAGTTATTCTCGAATTGAAACACTTTAAATCTTGTCTGAAAAAAATTACTTTTGAATTGATACACCAAATTGTCATTCTGATCCATCAAAGATCTCTGATTATTTATTATTATTTTTTGCTTTAATAAATTGTATGTTTTCATGCTTTCTCCTTATAACTTACCAAAGTTTAATTCTAAAATGAAATGATCCTCCAACTCCAGAAATTGTGTTGGTTGACCTATTTTGATACAATTACGTACACCTATCAAAATTTACTCACCCATTTGGTGCTTAGCAATTTTCAAAACTATAAAATTTAAAAAATACTAATACTAAACACATGATGAAAATAATAGAGATTTTGTTCTAAATAACTTTGCTATTTTATTTTATATTGACTTTTTTTGTAATTGCTTTTCCATTACAGTAGCATCATTATACCTTAATAATAATTGCATAAATTTTACTTTGTTATGAAGAAATAAAGAAAATAAATCTTTATTTGTTACGTAATCAATATGCTTTTCAAAATAAGTACATAAATAGTCATCAAAATCAATAACTAAGAGTTTACTGTTATCTGATTTTGCATAAAATTCTAATCTGAAATAGTACGATCCTGAATTAGATTTGCAAAAAAAATAAATTTTACATTTGCTTAATTCAATATCCAAAGTTTCGTAAACTAATTTATCATTTGCAATAAACGATACTTCTTCTAAATACTTATGTGCTATTTCATATTTCATTAGTTTGTATTTTTCTGCAAATTCTTCTGACTTATCTTCTACTAATCGTTTGTTTATTTTTTTGCTATAGACATAGAGCAAAATTACAAAAAATATAGTAATGATAGCCCATACAAACAGTGAAATTACTAAAACAGTATCATCATTATTTGTAATTGATAAAAAACAATTAAAATACCAATAAGTATAAAAATTGAGGAAAATGTCATCTCAAAACCCCCTAAATGTATTCTTAATGCAATTATAACATTTACTTAAATATAAAAAAAGCCATGGACTGTATTTTTGACATGGCTTTATGGTTATATTTGTTTTATCTATTTATCCAAAAATTAAAAGTAAGCAAAAAGCAAATGAAAAAACATATATGAGTAACAATAACAATTCATTTTTTCTTTTTTCTTTAAATGTATTGTTGTAATTTATATCCAAAAAGAATAATCCAAAGTACACAATAATTAGGTAAATAGTAAGCACATCATCATCTAAAACACCTGTCTGACGTATAAAAACCAGTGGTAGAAATAATGTTATCAACTTAAATATATAGTTTTTTCTCTCTATTTTATTGTCCATTTTGTTTTCCTCCTACTTCATTATTTATCATACCACAAAAAATTTGATAATCATTTCACTGAGAACTATTTGTGTTATTAAAAAAAGAGCTGTGTTGCATGACCTATTTTGATACAATTACGCACCCTTTGCAGAATTTACGCACCCCTAGTGATTTTTACGCACCCCTGCTAAAATCTACGCACCCCTAGCAAATATCCCTTTTATAAAGCCGTTTTTAATCAAAACTATAATATATTGTCTTTTTTATAATCATCAATTATATTTACTCCTTTATCCCTATTTAATTACTTACTCAGAAAATTATGGCTTTTGGTAATAAATTAAGAAGTCATTTACTAAATGCCAAGCCCATCGATTAGCCTCAATTTCGAGACTTCTATCTGTTCGATTGTCAAACTCATAAAAATACCATTGGAAATAATGTGTTAGTTCATGGGCTATGGTAAATAGAATTTCCTTTATTTGTTTAAATTTGGAATCTTCTTTTGATGTATAATATTCTCCACTTGAAATCCATATGGATGGTACTTTCTTGATTGGATCATCATAGTAATAAAAATCGCCATGAGATCTAGTTTTGTTGTCATTACCAGTAATAAAATATGGACATGGTTTGATGACAATATTACATCTGATTGGAAAAAAATATTGAAACCTTAACCACTTAATGAATCCACTTGTATAATTTTTTAACTCTATATCAGGTTTAAGAGAATATTTTATTCTTAATCCTTGCATTTTTGAGTCCAAAAATTTTGATTTATCCTTCTTTTCTATCCACATTTGTTCTCACCATATTTTCTTGTCTTGTCAATACAAAGTGTCTTGTCACGTATAATGTTCTTATAAAAATCTTTCTCAACCTTAGAATAGGCATTACTTTTAGCTAGTTCAAGTTTTTCTTTTGCTGAAGTATAATCTTTTTCTCTATATTCAAAAACACCAGTTAATTGTGAGTAGAGTTGATCAAACGAATACTCTTTTATAGTATACAGTG
>JAHISX010000027.1 GCA_018817915.1 Bacillota bacterium | reverse complement strand
GCTTATGATCTCTTAACAGTTGATGCAAAAGCTGAATTAACAGCTGAAAAAGCATTACTTGATAGTTTACTAGTAGAAATTGAAATTCAAGAAGCAACTCTAGCTGTAGAAATAGCAGAAAGCAGTCACCTACAAACAGATTTTAATACAGCACAAGCTTTGGTTACAGCATTACCATCTAGCACAGAAAAGATAGACCTACAAGATAGACTAGACGCACTCCAAGGTATTATTGATGCAGAAGCAGCATCTTCAGTAGATGATTTAATTACAGCTATACCAGCTTCTGGAGCAATTATATTAAGTAACCAAGCACAAATAGAAGCAGCAAGAACTGCATATGATGCATTAACAACAGCACAACAATTATTTGTATTATATGAAGCAGTATTAACATCCGCAGAAAATGAACTCGCAGCTCTTCAAGTAGCAACAGCAGCAGTCGTGATTGCTGAAGGTAGTAATTTACAAACAGATTTAGATGCTGCACAAGCTTTAGTTACAGCATTACCAAATGGAACTGCGAAAACAGATCTTCAAAATAGACTGAATGCAGTACAAGATATTATCGATGTAGGGCTAGCTCAAACAATCATTATCAATTATTTTGCTGCAAACGATGTTATCGTATCAAGATTAAATAGTAACACAATTAAAGCAACTGCATTTACCGCTAAAGCTAATGAGATTGTAAGTAGTCTTGGTGTAACTGTTTCAATTACAAATACCATTACAGTCACCAGAAATGATGCAACTTATACAATATCAATCGTTAAGAACGCTGCAACAATATCTATGAATATAGATGTTACATTTATTAGATAAACAATGTCTTGTGTCCAACTCATTTTTTGAGTTGGGCAAAGACGCAAATTTGAAATATGAGGATAGTTCATGGAACGAGAACAGCTGTTTAAAAAATGGTTACAAGGTTGGCAACCCAAGAATGCAAATGTTAATTTTAGTAAAAACGTATGGCAAGATTCCACTCTTTCTGCTTATACGGATGTTTTAAAGCATATCGTAAATGATTTAAAAATAAGCGATGAGATGATCAAAAAAAACTTATTTGATTATGATCAGTCAAGAGAATATTTGGTCGCTTATGGGAAAATTATGAATCATGATCATTTTAAAAGCTTAAAATATTACCCTATCGCGAAAAAATCATTAAAAAGATATCTAGACTTTCTTTATCAATTAAAGTAGACTTATTTGGTTTGAACTAACAATTTGGCCAATATTATGTCTTTATATTGAAGATAAATACACTAAAGTTTTGATTTTTGCCTAAATTAAGGTATACTTATACATGGTGAAAGTCAGCAATGACGATAGAGCACAATAAAAAAAAGGAGTAATCGACATGACAGGAACAGTAAAATGGTTTAATTCAGACAAGGGATACGGATTTATCTCAACTGAAGAAGGCAAGGATGTATTTGTACACTTCAGCGCAATTCAATCTGATGGATACAAATCACTAGAAGAAGGCGACAAAGTAGAATTTAACGTTATCAACAGCGATCGCGGCGAAACTGCAGCAAACGTTGTTAAACTATAAGTTTTCAATGAGTCTGTAAATCAAGGGATTCTCTAGAAATAGAGTGTCCTTTTTTTTATGTTTTCCAATCCAAATGAGAATGATTATGTTATGATAGAAACAAGGTTATTTTTTTATAGGAGTTATATGAAACGTAAGGGCATACTTTTATTAATCATCATTTATATATCTTTCATCGCATTGGGACTTCCCGATGCTCTTTTAGGTTCATCATGGAATCTTGTGCGGGTTGATTTAAGTACTTCACTTGGAACATTAGGAATCATGACAGTTATTGTTTATATTATGTCAATTTTATCCACTTTTAATGCGCCAAGACTATTACGCTTTTTACAAACAAGAAAAATTGTATTTGTCAGCATTGTATTTACAGGTATCTCATTGATTGTGATGAGTAGAGTTGATACTTTTTATCAAATGTTATTCTTTGCGATTCCACTTGGTATGGGTGCAGGAGCAATCGATGTATCACTTAATCATTATTTAGCTGTTAATTATAAAGCACAGCATATGAATTATTTACATTCATTCTATGGTATTGGAGTGACCTTAGGGCCAACAATTATGGCATTCACCTTAAGAGAAAACTCATGGAGATTAGGATATGTCATTGTTGGATCTATTTTATTGGTGATTTCAGTCATTATTCTATTTTCATTTCCCATGTGGAAAAATGAGACAGAAGAAGAGCGTGAGGATCAACATACACATATCACACTTAAAGAAATACTGAAAACAAAAGGTTCTGTTTTGAGTATTCTTATCTTCTTATTTTATGTTCACATTGAGTCTTTAGGTGGCGTCTGGATTGCGAGTTATTTCTTTATTGAAAAGAATGTAAGCTACGCAACTGCAGCACTATTTACCACAGCATTCTTTCTTATGTTTACGCTAGGAAGGTTGTTAAGTGGTGTCTTATCAATTAAGGTGAATCCTAATACATTAATTAAGATTGGTGAGGTGTTCATGCTTTGTGCAGGATTACTTATGTTAATTCAAACGAGCTCATTATGGTTTTACTTTGCGATTGTTGGGTTATTTGGATTAGGAGCTGCACCTATCTATCCTAATATGATGTTTATGAATTCAAAAAATTTTGAAAAGCGAAAGCTATCAAAGATGATGAGTCTACAAATGGCAATTGGTTATATGGGATTTGGATTGCTCACACCTCTGGCTGGATTAATTTTTGATCTAACAACGATATCAATTTATCCATACTTTATTATTGGTGTTGGTGTCATTCTGATTTTTCTAACACGAATGTTTATGAAAAAGATTGCATAAAAAAGAGATGTTCAGATTGATGAACACCTCTTTTTATATCTTCTTGTTAATTCTTAATTCATACCCCTCATCATTTTACTGATGAACTTAATTGCTCTTTTTGGGCTCATTCTATACATGAATTTCATCATCTTAGAATCTTTACCAACATAGATTTGGAACTTATTCTTTTCCATACCATGAATGATTTGTTCAGCACAATCATCAGCTTCAGTCATCTTCATTGCTGGTTTTTCACCTTCTTTTTGTGCCTTCATTTCAACACCAGAGTTCTTTGAAATATCGGTAGCAATCGCACCTGGGAAAACAACAGTGACACCAACATTTGTTTCAATCAATTCTGCATATAAACCTTCTGTTAATAATTTGATTGCTGCCTTTGAAGCACCATAAATGGATTGACCTGGGAATGGAAAGAATCCACCCATTGAAGATACATTTACGATATGACCTTCTGGACGTGTAAGAAGTAAAGGTAAATAAGTCTTGATCATATTGAGTGTGCCATAGAAATTGACATTCATGACCAAATTGATTTGTTTATATGTTAAATCATTAACAGGAACAAATGGTTGAATGATTCCAGCGTTATTGATGAGTCCATCAACGCCTCCATATTTTAATACAACTTCTTTAGAAATAGCTTCAACAGTATCTAGCTTTGAGATATCACAAATATAAGTAGATACCTTATCTGGATTATCAACAAGCTTAGCAGTTTCTTCTAATCTTTCTTTATTGATGTCTAGCGCTGCCACGGTAGCACCCTTTTTAATTAGATTGAGTACGAGTTCTCTACCAACACCACCACCGGCACCAGTTACAACAATTACTTTGTCTTTAACTTTCATTATTTAACTCTCCTTTTTTAATCTATCTATAAGTTCATCTTACCCCTTAAAAAAGATATTTGCAATTTATATGTCTGTATACAACCTTATTTTTAGTATAAATGATAAGAAAAACGAACATAAACTCTGTTTTATAATTTTTGATTGCATTAGCATATCGATATTATCACATGGTATAATGTGATTAAGTAATTATTCGATGACTAGAGATTAATGAGGTGCTATTTTGGATAAGATTACAGCGAAAAAGATTTTAGAGAGTAATTTAACAAAAACCATGGGTTGTACAGATATCGGTGTTGTAGGATATATTGCCTCTATAGGGGCATATATATTGAGAAACAGCAAGATTAAATCTATCGATTTACTCATGAGTGAAGAACTTTATAAAAATAGCGTCAATGTCGGTGTTCCAGGTTTAAGAAAGAGTGGATTAGATAAGGCACTCGCTTTAGGTGTATTATTAAAGAACCCTAAGAAACAACTCAGTGTTTTTGAAAGTGTAACCAATGATGACATCGATCAAATCGAGTCATTATTAAGTGCTATAAAAGTTACAATCAAACATAAAAAATTCATAGATACTGTCATCTATGAAGAACTCTATATGACAACACATGAAGGTGATGAAGTTAGAATCATTATTAAAGATTTTTATGATAATGTCGTTAGTGTTGTTCGGAATGGTGAAAAGTTACCTGAATATGAAAAAGAAGCACTCATTGGAAGAGTTAATAAATATCGAATTGAAACATATGATGAAATCTATGACTTTGTTGCTCAAGGTGATTTTGAGGGATTAGAAGAATTATTTAATATAGCTTTCATCCAGTATGAAAATGCAAGAGATGAAATCAAGAAACAAAATGGCAATTTTCTCGCTGAAAATTTATCAAAGGAACAAAAAAGTTGTTTCCATGATTTGTCCAATTTTTTAAGAGAGCACATTGAAGTACCCTCAAGAAAGAGAATGATCGGGGATATCTATACAGTTTACGGTGTTGCAGGTAGTGGTAATTTAGGGATTGGAACTTTGGTAACACCGATGTTCTTAAGTGATGTTTATGCGCTTAGTGAGTTAGAAAGACAAAAATTAATTGTCTTATCCTTTTACACAAGCGTTTATATTAAACAAGAAATGAATATTGTGACTGTCTTATGTGGTACAGGTCATGCTACAGGATGTAGCAGTGCTGCATGTTTAACGTTCGTTAAAGGTGGCACAAGAGAACAAGTGAAGGATTCTATCAATTTATATCTTTCTACATCCATGGGCTTTGTTTGTGATGGTGCTAAGGTATCTTGCATTTATAAAGTATCATTTGCAGCAATGAATGGCATCATTGCTGGAAAGATGGTTTTAGATCAATCTGTATCATGTGATGGATTTGGATTGAATAAAACTGATGTGGATCAAACCATTAGAAATCTAGGTAAATTAAATAATGAGATTTTAAATTCAGCAAATAAAGGTATTATTGATCTCATTTAATAAAAAACACAACAAATTTTTGAGGTGACTATGAAAAATAAAGCATATTCAATTCTATTGTTAGGTCTATTATCTATGCTTTTTGCTGAAATATTTTCCGGAGCTTCACAACTCTGGTTTTTTACTTTGTGGGGATGGTTTGTTACGCTTCCTTTATATATGATGCATATTGTTTTTCTTTTTTTTCTAGCATATAGAACAAAAAAGGTATCCATAACACAACTTTATTTGTTTGGAATGATTTTCGGTCTTTATGAAGCATTCATAACAAAGGTCTTGTGGCTTGGATACTTTAATGAAACTGGACCAACTTGGGGAACATTCTTAGGTCTAGCAATTAATGAGTTTCCGATGCTCGTCTTTTTCTGGCATCCGATTTTCTCATTTATCCTTCCTATTTTAGCTTATGAGATTATCACTAAGAAACAAATCATTTCTCACCTACAAATCTTAAAGAGAAGTCGGATGAAAAATGTATATATTGGATTGGTCTTATTAGGCATTCCTTCATTTATTGTCAATGGCAATGCGTTTAATATCATTTCAGCTAATGGAGCTTTGATTGGAACATTATTTTTAATATGGCTCGTTTATGCATTGCTTAAGAAAAAACCGCTTCAAATTTCACATCTTAAGAGTATTCGCGTTTCAATTTGGGTTTTAGGGTTGATCTTATTATATGGCATCTCATATAAGTTTTTGTTACCTGAGCGCATACCTGATACAATCATGCCTTATCTATCTGTGTTTGCATTCTATTTAATTGCGATCTTACTTTTAAAAAGAACGAAGAAGAGTGAAATAGAAGAAGTAGATTTAGATTCTGATTGTTATCAACTGAAGGATTTAATGATATTTTCGAGTGTTATTCTTATATTAATCAATATATTTGTTTTCATTCCTGATATAGCCAATGGGATATTGTTTATATCCTATTTAGGATATTTTACAGTAGGTGTTGTTTTATTCATAAACACTGTAATCAAGAGTATATTTCCTAAGAAAACATCTGTTTTAACAGAATCAGGTATATAATCATAGTGCACGTTAAAAGGGTTGGAATGGAGTTTTTTTATGATGATCTATGATGTTATCGTAATAGGCGGTGGACCGGCAGGCTTGATGGCTTGTAATATATTTGAGCAAAATAAAGTCAATTATTTATTGCTTGAAAAAAATGAGAAGCTTGCTAAAAAATTATTAATCTCAGGTGGAAAAAGATGTAATGTCACCAATAACTTATCGGTTGATGATTTTATTGCGTCTTTAAATTTGAAGCTTAAGAAATTTTTATATACAACACTTAAGGCTTTTGGTCCAAAAGAGATTATTTCATTCTTTCAAGAGCATGGTTTAAATCTTGTTTTAGAAGATAATTTTAGATACTTTCCTGAAACTCAAAAGAGTTCTAGTGTCTTAGAAGCCTTAACGCAAGATCTTAATCTAAATAGGATCAAAACAAATCATTCAGTTAAAAGAATTGATAAAGAGGATGACTACTTCACCATTCATACAGCACATGAGATCTTTCAAGCCAAACACGTCGTGATTGCTACCGGGTCGAACAGTTACCCAACAACTGGAAGTAATGGTGATGGATTAGAATTTGCGCGTCACTTAAATATTGATTACATTCCGTTTACACCAGCTGAAACACATATCTTTTCGAATGAAATTGTGGAAAAACATAAAGATCTTCAAGGGATTTCAATTGCTCAAACAAAAGTTAAAATCAATGGAACAAACCTTACATATAACGGAGGATTACTCTTCACCCACTTTGGACTTTCAGGACCGGTAATCTTACATGCTTCAGAAGACATTTATAAAGCACTCTTAACAGATAAGGTATCTATTTCATTTTCACTGATTGAGCAATCAAGAGAAGTATTAATCCACATGCTCAATCAAGCCAAAGACCAAAAAGTCTTTATCATCAAGTTCTTAGAATCAATAACAACAAAGAAGCTAGCTCAAAAAATGCTTGATCTAACGGGTATTGATAATAAACATATTAATGAGATATCAAAAAAAGATATCAATACCATGATTGAGTATTTAACAAACTTTACTGTTTCAATTGACCGTGTCCAAACAAGAGACTTTGCATTCGTTAATGCCGGTGGAATTAGCACGAAAGAACTTGATCCTAAATCAATGGGAGTTAAACACGTTGAAGGTATGTACTTCATTGGAGAAACGGTAGACCTTCACGGACCTATTGGTGGATTTAATGTCACGATTGCATTATCCACAGGACACATGTGTGCAAACTATATAACAAATTATTTACATAAAGGAGAACCGTATGAACGCAATTGAATTTAATCATTTAACAAAGTATTATGGGAAAGTCAAGGGTTGTGAAGATATTAACTTTCAAGTTAAAGAAGGAGAGATATTTGGCTTTATTGGGCCAAATGGCGCTGGTAAGAGTACAACGATAAGAACCATGCTTTCTTTGATCTATCCAACAAGTGGATCAGTTACCATCTTTGGTAAAGATGCAATTAAAGAAGGTAGTAAAGTTAGAAAAAATATTGGGTATCTTCCTTCTGAAATTTTTTATTATGATCAAATGAAAGTAATTGATTTACTCAAATATTCAGCAAGTTTTTATAAGCATGATTGTACGGATCGTATCCATGAGTTATCAGAAATTATGGAGCTTGACTTAAATAGGAAGATTCAAGATTTATCTTATGGTAATAAGAAAAAAGTTGGTATCGTACAAGGACTTCTCCATTCACCAAAGCTCATTGTATTAGATGAGCCAACAAGCGGTTTAGATCCTTTGATGCAACAAAAATTCTTTAATTTGATTGTTGAAGAAAATAAAAAAGGTGCGACCATCTTATTTAGTTCACACATCTTAAGTGAAGTTCAACAATTATGCAACCGTGTTGCGATCATTAAAGATGGTAGTATCGTGAGTATTCAAGATGTTAAAGCAATGCAACGTGACAATTATAAGAAGTTCATTTTGCGTGGGAAAAAATTGGATCATGCTCAGTTTAATATCGAAGGTGTAACAGAACTTAAGACAAGAGAAGATAAAGTATCTTTCTTCTTTAAAGGTGATGTGAATCAAGTGGTTAAGATCATCTCTGAATTGAAGTTAACTGATCTTACAATTGAAGAACCAACATTAGAAGAAATCTTCATGCATTACTACGAGTAGGTGATGATATGAATATTTATAAATTTGAATTGAAGATGTTAAAATCTTCCATCTTAATATGGGGATTAGCGATTCCGCTAGCATTATTCATGTATCTTGCTTTCTTTCCAACCATTTCAGCAGATACCAGTGCATTTGATGCCCTTATGGAAAACTATCCCCCTGAACTTCTTGCTTTTTTTGGCATGAGACCCGAACTTCCTATGAGTTCACTACCTGGTTATTTAACTATTACATTTGGAATGATGCAAATTCCAATTGCAATACAAGCTGCTAATTATGGTATTGCCTTTCTTTCAGTTGAAGAAAGAGAAATGACTGCTGATTTTCTATTAAGCAAACCTGTATCAAGAAATAAGATTTTAGTCTCTAAGTTTCTAGCAGCATTTACATCGTTAACCATTGTCAATATTCTCTTTGCAGGTACAACACTTGTTGCAATTGCTCTATTCAAAGGTGATTCAGTCATTGAAATGAATAGAATCTATGTTCTATTATCAACAACAGTCTTGTTTCAATTATTCTTTGTTGGTATTGGAATGTTGATTTCAGTCAGTGTTAAAAAGATTGCGAGTGTCATCAGTTATTCCATGGCATTAGGGTTTGGTCTATACATTTTATTTGGATTGAGATCATCTGTGGGTACCAACTTTTTAGGATATATCACACCTTATGCATATTTTGAACCAGCTGAAATATTGATTACTGGTCAATATGATTTGGTTTATACCATGATTTGTGTCGCGGTAATTCTATTCACATTTGGAATGACATACTATTTATACAACAAAAGAAATATTCATTCACTTTAGGAGGATTTATGAAAAAATTAAAATTTTTTGGATCAACAATTAAATCCCTATGGGTGCGTGTTGTTAAATTTATAGTGCGTTATGCAATCAAAATTTACCACTGGATATTAAGAAAAACGAACATCATCAGAAGAGAATTAAGAGCAAACTTAAAATCCTTCCTTATTTGGACAATATCACTTACAGGTATAGCATATGTAGCAAGTATGGAGTTTGTTGCATTTAGAGATAGTCCTAATTTAATGGAATCGATGCAATCATTTGTTGCTTTATTTGAAGCTTTGGGGCTTCAAATAACAAATTTATCAACACCTGAAGGGTTTTTAAGTTTCGAGTCTATCTATTTTTATATACCACTTGGAATTTATGCAGCACTTTTAGGTAGTTCTTTGATTTCAAAAGAAGAAAGGGATAAAACTGCAGAGTATCTATTTACATTGCCCGTAACAAGAACAAAGGTTTTAGTCAGTAAAGTTATTGTTGGCGTTTTCTATAATATAGTAATCAATGTTATTATCATGGCGGGTGCAATGCTTACTTATGTTAGATTCTCACCAGAACAAGTGTTCTATGAGTTTATTGGGTATTTATCCATCGGAGTCATCGTTACACAACTCATCTTCATGTCGGTTGGTATGCTCATGGCTTCTGTATTAAAACAATATAAGAAATCTGGTGCAGCAACCTTGGGGTATGTGATGGGATCATATTTACTCTTTGTTCTCATTGGATTTATCGATCAACTTGACTTTTTAAAATATATTATTCCATTTAAGTATTTTGAAGCAAGTGACATGCTAACTGGAACATTCCACTTAGAATATATCATCATTAGTGTTGTTATTGTTATCTCAGGCATTACAGGATTATTTTACTTCTATAGAAGAAGAGATTTATATATTTAAGAAAAATGATGTAAAAGACATAATATTAATTGTGTCTTTTTTTGTTGCCTAACAAAAAAATGATAAATATAAGGCACTTTTAACTTATAATATACTTATATATATTTATACGAGGAGAAAACGATGGCAAACAAAGAAGTAAGAAAAAGAATGGCTTTTGCATCCGCCGACATTTTTGGTGGAGGTTCATTTAACATTATCAACTTTTTATATCCAGGGTTTTTAGCATTAACAGTAGGAATTGATCCTTATTGGATTGGGGTTATTATGTTAGTTGCTAGATTCTGGGATGCATTTACAGATCCTTTAATGGGTCACATTTCAGATAGAACAAAATCTAAGATGGGGAAACGTCGTATTTATCTTGTTTTCGCTTCACCATTCATTTTGATTTCGATGTATTTTTTATTCTTCCCATATGGCTTTTCATCATTAGCGCTTAGAATCATAGCTGTACTATTATCTTATTTAGTCTTTACAACCGTGCAGACAAGTGTGATGATTCCTTACTACTCACTATCTAGTGAAATTACCGGAGATTATCAAAAGCGTGCATCCTACAATTCATATCGCTTAGGATTTTCAATCTTCTCATCAATCCTTTGTGTAGCTGTTCCTGGAATTATTGTTGGTATGTTTGGTGATGCAAACATTGGATATCAAGTCATGAGTTTATCATTTGGTACTTTATTTGCATTAAGCGTTCTATTTACAGGTTTATATGCAAGAGAAGAAATACAAACACCTGTTGTTGAAACTAAGTTAAGCTTTAAGAGTTTATCAAAACCTTTATCACTTAGACCTTTTCGTCAATATTTAGGTATGTTTCTAGTGCTTCAAATGTCTATGGCAATTATGAGTGGATTATTCTTCTTTTATGTTGATTTTTATATTACAAAGACACAAACCTCTATTGGTGAAAGCACCATAGTTGGTCTGATTGCAGCTGCATTGATGTTTTCCATGCAAATCGTCGCTTTACCAATCTATTTAAAGATCATCGAGAAGAAAGGTAAAACTTTTGCATATCGTACAGGCGCTGTTTTATGGATTGTTACTGCACTCTTTATTTTTGTTATTCCTCAAGACGTTAATCCATTGATACTCTTTGCCTTGGCTGCAGTGATGGGATTGGGTATTAGCGGTCCAGGCCTCGTTCCTCATACAATGTATGGCGACGTGGTTGATGCAGGTCAGATTAAATTTAAAGATCGTCTAGATGGCCAAATGAGTGGGTTTACTAACTTCATTAATAAGATTGCACAAGCGATAGGCTTGGCACTTGTGATGTTTTTAATTGGAGCAGCGGGTTTCAAAGAAAAACCACTAGATTCAATTGATCCCGTTTTAAGTCAACCAGATTCAGCAATGCTGATGATTAAGATTATTATGGCGTTGACGCCACTTATTTTTATGAGCATTGGTATTTTTATTTCACTTAAATATAAGATTGATGCTAAAAAACAAAAGGAAATCAGCGATGCAATACATGATGAGTCATCAAATCATGATGAGTTGATTGCTACATTATAAATGAAGCGCCCGAATGCAATCTTTTATATCACTCTTGGATTTTTCATTAAGATATTTGCATATCTCAAAGGGCAAAGAGTGATTCAAAAGATTAAAATCAATCAACCTGCAATCGCTTTATCTAATCATACATCATTTTATGATTTCATTTATACGACAGCAGCACTCTATCCAAATAGAGTCAGCTATTTAGCTGCTAATAAGATGTTTTATGATCCCTTGTTGGGTCCGTTTTTAAGATTGGCTAGAGCGATTCCTAAATCGCTTTTTCAGCCTGACCCAGCAGCAACCTTAAAGGCTTTCAAGATCTTAAAAAAAGGTGGGCTTGTTTCTGTCTTTCCTGAAGGACAGATCTCACCATATGGTAAATCTTTAGTTCCTGCTTTTTCGATTGCTAAGTTTTTAAGAAAAGCTGGTGTAGATGTTTACACAGTGATCCATCACAATGCCTATTTTGTTAATCCTCCTTGGTCAAAGAAAACTTTTAGAGGGAAAATAGAGACAAAGATGGAACTCATCATCAGCAAAGAAACATTAAGCACTTTAAATGATCAACAAATTTATGATATTGTCGTTGATAAGATCTATTTCAATGCTTCTGAATATAATGAGGAAAAGAAATATACATATAAATTAAATAATATTGCTAACTTAGAAAATGTTATTTATCAATGTCCAAAATGTTCGTATGAAGGATTGGTTGCTGATAAAGATCATTTACATTGTCCACAATGTTCCACAGATTTGAAGTATGATCAGTACGGCAAGATTGGGGGATATTCAATTGATTACCTATTTGGTATTCAAGAAAAAACAGTTCAAAATCGGATTTTAAATCATCCAGAGTTTGTTTTATCACATCAAGTTAAACTTGAAAGCTTTAGAAATAATAGAGTTGTTGAAGTTGGATACGGTAAATTAACATTGAATCCAAAAGCATATACATTTGAAGGCGTGATTGATGGGAAACCAGAGTCACTCGTATTTGATATCAAAAATGTATCAACATTACCTTCTGATATTGGTATCAATGTTCAAATTTATGAGGGAAATCAATTGTATCAGTTCATTTTTAAAGATCGTAAACTACCTACCATGTATGTCCATGCCGGTGAGTTCATTTATCAACAATATAAAAACAGTCTTTAAGTCTATTTTGGAATTTGGATATCATTTTGTTCATCTTCCATATGCTATACTATAATCATAAGCATGAAAAATCTAAAATAATAGAAAGGAATTTGATATGAACAAAAGAAGAATATTGATTGGTCTTTTAACAGGAGCTCTTTTAGGAGTCTTATGTATTGTTGGAGCACAACTTAGATATACTCAAACATTAGAACCTCTCTATTTATTTGCATTTTGGTTTAATAGAGTCTTAATTGGTTTAGTGATTGGCTTAGCGAGTCGATGCTTCACGTTGCCAAAAGCAATCTTAAGAGGGGCTATCTTAGGAGCATTTGTGTCATTTGCTTTCTATTGCTCTACCGCATTTTTTGATACGACCGGATTCATTGCTGGTATTATCTATGGTATGATCATTGAGTTTGTTACATTTAAATTTTCTAAGTAAGGAGCTTATCTATGATTAAAACAATCGAAAAAAGAGTTTCGGTACGCACTTATCAGAAGAAACCATTACTAAAGAATGATGAAAAAGCAGTTAAGGATATCATTGAAGAACTAACAGATAAAAAAGGACCTTTTGGTCATTCGGTAAGATTATTTTTCTATGATAGCCCATATACCGGAGATGAAGTTCAAATTCAAATAGGCACTTATGGATTTGTTAAAAATCCACCAGCATTTGTTGCTGGATGTGTAAAAAACGATTTTGAAGGTATTGTCGATTATGGATATTTATTTGAAAAAGTCATCTTAAGACTTACTCAAATGAATTTAGGTAGTGTCTGGCTAGGTGGTACATTCAATCGAGAAGCTTTCGATTACTTACTTGCTGAAGGCGAGGTAGTTCCTGCGGTTACACCTGTTGGATATCCTGCTGAAAATCGATCAATTAAAGAGAAAGTCATTCGCACAGCCATTAAAGGCGATAGAAGACTCCCATTTGAAACATTATTTTTTGAAAACGATATAAAAACACCTTTAAATAAAGCGCATCAAATTGCAAAATATTTAGAACTGGTTCGTATTGGACCATCCGCTTCCAATAAACAACCATGGAGAGTAATAGTTAAAGGCAATAAAGTCCATTTCTATTTAGAAAAGACTAAGGGGTATGCTGAAAATATGCCTTTTGATATTCAAGCACTTGATTTGGGTATAGCGATATGTCATTTTGAATTGGGACTTATTGAAGATCAGAAGACCTATGCGATTGTAGTTGATTCAGATCACCCACAAGTCGATCAGATGAAATACATTATTTCATTTGATTGTATTAAAGATCATGATTTAAATTAGATAAGATAAAGGATACTCATTGTTAGTATCCTTTTCTTTATCTCTACCGTGCATCTTCGTCTATTGACATATCTTTTTTACAGTCCTATAATAGTAACGTTGCATATCCGAATGAATGGAGCTATTTATGAATAAATATACGAACATTATTTTTAAGTTTAAAAAGCCATTGTTTATCTTTTTGATCTTAACCATAGGTTTTTCTATTGCTGGAGTTTTCATGGTTAAATTAAATACGGATTTTTCATTATTTTCGACCAATGATTCCATCTATGAAACACGCATCTTACAACAAGAAGAGGTATTTGGTAGTTTGAATCAAATTGTAGTTGTTGTCGAACATGAAAATTTTGATTCTATAACGATTGCAGATCTTCATGACATTCAAACAGCATTAGGAGCAATTCCTAATGTCACGACAGTTCAAGGCGTTGCACCTGATCAAATTATGTCTAGTGGGTCTTTAACTGATATTGAGACTTTGGATCCTACCTATGTTAAAAATTACTATTTAGGATTTGGCGAGTTCTCACCTTTAGTTGTAGATACAGACACATATTATTCGATTTTCAATGTTTTTATTACTGAAGATTTCAGTAAGACAAACATTCATGAAATAGAAGATACTTTGAGTGCTTATGATTATCAATCCTATATATCAGGTGATACATATAACCAGACAAAGATTACAGATTATATTATAAGAATCTTACTTGTGCTCCCCCCTTTGGCACTGCTCGTCATACTATTAGTATTTAGATGGCAAATTGGTGCATTTAAGCCAACCATGTTGAGTGTGCTCCCTGCTGGTATCGGATCATTATGGACTTTAGGGATTATCGGATGGTTAGGTAATGAAGTGTCAATCTTAACAGCGGTTGTTCCGATATTCATTATTGTTATCGGTTCAGCAGATGGACTTCACTTCATGTCTCATTATCAAGACTCTAAAAAAGAAGGGAAAAATACAAAGACCGCTTTAAATAACACATTGAAAATTGTGGGTATTCCCATGATTGTAACAACATTAACATCAATGGCTGGATTCTTAAGCTTATTATCGATGAGTACAGATAGCGTTAAAGATTTAGCGGTTTATAGTGCATTAGGTATCTTACTTGCTGGGATAGCAACATGGTATGTGTTACCACTTATTTTATCTAATAACATTAATGTGCTTCCTAAAAAGGTTCATGTTAAGAAAGTTGATTTATCTAAAGGATTAAAAAAATTATGGGGTATTCCATCCTTATTAATTGTTATATTGATTGCTTTTAACTTCTTTATTTTTAGTGGACAAATTAACAATGAGTTTAATATGCTCATGATTTATAAAGACTCAACCATTGTTGCTCAAAATGCTGAAAAGATTCAAGAAGTTAATGGTGGATCTATACCGATTTATGTCTATGTGGAATTAGAAGGTAGTCCCTTAACGGTTGATTCAATGAATGAGATTAATCTTCTTGCTGATCAACTCAATAGCTTAGATGAAGTTAATAAAGTTGTAAATCCTTACGCCTTAATGAATATATTTTATCAAATGACATTTGTTGGAGAAATACCAAGTGATCCAATCATGAATGTGGTGTATACTGCGATTGCAGCTGATGAGCAAAGTGTTATTCACAATTTAATTTCAACAGATCATCAAGTTGTACGTCTTCTAGTTTTCCCTAGCGATATGGAAAATAGCACATTGTTTACTATTGAAAATACAGTTGAACTTAACAATACGAATGCATCAGTTACTGGTGTTCAGTATTTGATGAGAGACTTAAATGTCAATATCACAACGATGCAAATCAATAGTATTTTACTTGCTTTAGGTGTTGTCTTATTGATGATGGTTGCGACACTTAGAAATATTAAGATTGCTGTTGCAAGCTTAATTCCTATCGTAGTTACTGTAGGTGCTCTATATGCATTCTTAGGTATTACAGGTATTTCATTAAATATTACAACAGTTATTATCTTTAGTATCACCATTGGTGTTGGTATAGATTATGCAGTCCATTTCTCAAGTGTCTATAAGTACTACGTAAAAGAAGGTAATTCCAGACATGAAGCCGTTGATAAAGCTTATCAGAATTCATCTAGACCAATCATCGCAAATGCCCTCGGTATTTCTTTAGGATTAACTGTCTTAATGTTTTCACCATTAAATATTCATTTTAATGTCTCTATCTTAATGTGGGTTAGTATGGTTGTGAGTGTCTTTGTCACATTAACATTACTTCCTACAATCTTTAGAATAGAAAAGAAAAAGAAATAGATAAAAAAGAAGCCAATAGCAATTGCCATTGGCTTTTTTTCTTTTCTGGGAGAGAAAATGAAGTTCTTACTGTTCTATTTGTAATACTGCTTTTTGATGAATTATATGTTAAGCGACGCTCATTCTTAGTCAAGATTGAATCGCATAAACAAGGGGATTTGCTTTTCACTTATGATTGTATACCTAATTGTTTTAAATGTTAAGCATTATGGGACTTTATGAAAAACTATGATAGTATGTGTTAATTGAGATCTCAAGTATGTGAATATAATGAGAAAATTACATTAAAAAAAAGACGCTCTTTTGGGTTTTGTCCCGGCATCTTTTTTTGTATAGGGGAGAAAAAAATGATTTTAGTTTTAAGTTCTTATTTGTGGTATTAACTTTGGCACGGTTTATCATAAATATGCTTTAAACTAAGATACACTTACATTGTAAACCCAAATTAAGCATTTGTTAAGGATTATGTTATTTTATGAGAAACTATGATAGTGTGTGTTAAAATCAAGTCATTTTGACCACATTTTTAGTCTTTTTAGGTTGTTTAACAATGATTTTATCTAAAAGGACGAGTGCAGTAGGTAAGAAGATGAAAATCATCAACGATGAAATCATTGCCCCTTTACCTAATAAAAGACCAATATCAGTAACTGAATCAATATCTGAAAACAATCCTTCAACAAAACCTGCAATCGTTAAGATTGTTCCTGAAATCAATATTGAAATTGAAGATTTGGAATAGGCTTCTAGCATGGCTTCTTTCTTTGGTAGGAGCTTCCTTTCGTCTAAGTACCTATTGGTTAGAAGAACTGCGTAGTCAATCGTCGCTCCTAATTGAATACTCATAACAACCAAATAGCCTATGTAGATGACTTCTGTATGCATGAAGTATAGAATAGAAAGATTAATCCAAACGGCACCTTGTATGATACCTACTAATAGGATTGGAATTGTAAATGATTTAAAGATGATACCTACAATCACGCCAACAGAGATGATTGTCAAAAGTGTGATCAATAGATTTTGATCGAGTATAGATGTTCTAATATCCGTTAATGCTGATGCATTACCGACGATATAGAACTCATCATACTCTGAAGAGATGATATCATTTAAGTCATCAACAAATGAATAGAGTGCAGCATTTTCTTGATATAGAGAAGTTGTGATAATGATTCTAGAATAATTTGTTCCCACAAATTGATCAACAAGCTCAACAGGTAAGAATTCCCTTGGAATGTTTGGATCAACACTTGTAACAAGTGCTTGAACATTTGTGATATCCGTATTTGCTAGTAGAGATGCCGAAAGTTGAACTTCTTGATTGACCGTTTCATTAGGAAATAAGATGACAAGCTGGTTGTTGTATCCGAATCTTTCTCTAATTAAAGCTTGATCTGTTGAAAGTGTACTTACAGAACCTCCGACCGTGCTAGATCCATAAATATAGGTTGTATGTGTTTGAAAGTAAGCACCTAATCCAATAGATGTAACCAAAATAAAGAATAAGAGGTATCTAATCTTATATTGAAGCTTAAAGAATTTTTTAAATGAGGGAATGAGCATACCATGCTTTGTCTTTTGAATTAATGGATCAAACCAGACAAGGAGTGTTGGTAAAATAATCATGGTCGATAGATAACTGAAGATGATACCTTTAGATAAGACTAGTCCGATATCGAATCCAATTTGATACTTCATAAAGAATAGAGCAGTAAACCCTGCGATTGTTGTTAAAGCTGAAGCAGTAATGGATTTAAATGCGTGTTTTCTAGAAAGCATTGCAGCATCGTGAGCTGTATTGGTCTTCCTTTCCTCGTAAAACCGATGAATCATAAATAATGCATAATCAATCGATAAGGCAAGCTGAAGCGCAAGCGCCATCGTTCGTGTGATGAATGATACATTAGGGAGTAATCCATTAGTGAATATATTAAATAGAACAGCAACACCTAAAGTAATTAGGACTAAAATTGGTTCAATCCAAGCATGTGATGCTAGAAGTAAAATGATTAAGATGATCGGGATGATCAAATACATAATTTTAGTAACTTCACCCTTAGCAACCGTTCTAGCTTGAATGTTAGCTAAAACATCACCTCTTAAGTGAATCTCATAATCAGATAAGATATCTTTAATTGAGTTGATTGATGTTTCTAGATCAGTGTCATAAGCATCCGTAGCAAAGATGATTGTAAAAAGCGCATCTCCATCTTGATAAAATGGAGCAAGCGTTTGTGAATCAATAAATTCTATAGGAACTAAAGATAAGTCAACATAGTCATCTAACCAGATGACATTTTTGACTAAAGATACAGATTCAATTGAATTCATCAAAAAAATTAGATCAGTTGATGTGATAGCCATCACAAGAATTTGAATCGATGACTCTTCGTTGAATTCATCTTTGATGATTTCTAGTCCTTGTTTCGTTCCTGAATCATCAGGAAGGTAGATGGTCATATCATAATTGGTTGTTGTTTTGGGGATAAAAAGGAATGATGCAAGCAACAGAAGCATCACACCCACGAAGATGAGTAGTTTTCTCATTAGATCACCTCAAATATATAATTTAAACAATAATTTTAAATGTACATTTTAATTATATGTTTTTTATGGTATAAATGAGATATGAAACATGGTTTTAAATGACGTTTCAATTGAAAGAAGGTATCTTATGTCTAGTCAGGAAATTAAAAGAAAGTTAATTGAAAACACAAAGATTTTAATTCAAAAGCATGCGACAGTTACTATTAAGGATATTGCTGAAGCATCATTTGTTAATATTGCAGCAGTCAACTATCATTTTGGAAGTAAAGAAAAATTGATGAAGATTGTCGTTGAAGAAGTGTTGAACGAGCTCAAACAATATATTACAGATCAAGTCATTAAGGTCCATGACAATCAAACCATTGAAGAAAAACTTGAAAAGATGATGAATTACATCTATAATTTCTCACTTGATAATATTGGACTATTAAATTATCTCTTTTTAACTCAAGAGATTCAGGTTGAATCATCAAGTTTGCTCATTGATAACTTCTTTTCGGATAATGAATTCACAAAGCTTGTTTATAAGAGCTTAGAAGAAGCAATGAATATCCACAATAAAAAAGAATTGTTTGCAAAATACATTTTATTGTTCTCATCATTTTGTATCCCGCTGTTTATTCAAATTTCTCAGATGAAATTACATGGTTCTATGAAGATTGAAATGTTTATGGATCCAGAGTTTAGACAATACTACATTAAGAGTATTATGAAGATGGCATAATTTATTTATAATTATGCTATAATAACCATAAAATAATGAGTATACATTGGGGGTATTATCATGACTCATGAAATAAAATATAGATCAAAACTTAAAGCGCTTATCTTGCCGACCATTTTATTTTCATGTCTTATTTATATGAGTGTTATTTTTAATGGTAGAAATATGACTGTAGAACTGATGATAAGCACTTTTGCTTATCTGATGACGATCTATATCATCATGAGTGGAAAGCCTGCATTAAAGATGACTGATGAATATATCAAGGTTAATATCAGTAAAAAAGAGATCTATTTTAAAGACATATATCAAGCGTTTATTTATGCTGATTTTAATAACATAGAACAACTGATTGTAGTGTATGAAAGAAACGATCGTCTTAAGATTGCGATATTTAATGATGAATATAGTATCTCACTAGGTGAGATCAATAAGATCATTATGGAAATGAGAGCAACTAAAAAAATTCATTATGATTTCACAACAGCGAAAAACTATAAAAAGGTTGATAGAAAAATCGAAGAAAAAAGATATACATCCTTTAATTGGTTCATTCCAGTGATTGGCGTGATTGCTATATTTGGTGTATGGGTTTATCAAGGTGTACCTCAAATCAACATAACTTATTTGTATCAAGCGATTATATCGACAGTATTGGGGTTGTTCATTGCATTTCTACTTTACACTAGCCGTAAGAGTAAGCTAGTTCAAGACTATGTAGCATTAACTTTCTTTATCGCATTAATTACTTATCTTGTCTTTTTTAATTAAAAATTGAAGTAAGAAGGGCCTTTAAATGAAAACATATGTTAATGGATCAACAAATAGAATATCTAAAATCATCTTAAAGTTCGTTTCCACACCAAAGACCTTTTTAGAACGTGCTCAAAAAGAAGAGCCTGAAAAACTACCCTTCTTAATCAAAGCAAAGCATAAAGTAAACACTCAAACATATCAAGACTTTGATTTTCATACCATCAATGAAAAATCAAAGAATAATCTTCATATCGTTTATTTTCATGGTGGTGCACTTTGTTTAAATGGTGGTTTGGCTGAATGGATGATGATTGACAAATGGGTTAAAAAGACAGATGCTAAAGCTAGTTATGTCATTTATCCTTTAATACCACAGTATAAAACTCAAGAAATATATGATTTATCCTATGGTATATATGAACAAATCCTATCTAAATATCCTAACGATGAAATGATTTTAATAGGGTCTAGTGCTGGAGGACTTGTTATTTTATCGATACTCCAACTCATTAAAAAAAGAAACATCAAAAAACCAGCATTAAACATTTTATTGTCGCCATGGATTGATTTTTCATTATCTCATCCTGACATACCTTTATATGAAACAAAAGATAAGGTGTTATCATTAGCTAGATTTAAAGGCATCGAAGATTATGATAACCTTGACAAAAAATCAGGCATTATGAATCCTTTGGAGTATGAATATGATGAACCCATTCATATTTATGGTGGAACAAATGATATGTTGTATCCTGATATGTTGCTGTTTGAGGATAATAACCCAAAGATCGACTTAAAAATCTATTATAATTGTCCACATGTCTTTATGCTTTTACCGATGAAGCAATCAAAGGTTGTGCATAAAGAAATTAGCGAATCAATCAATCTGCTGAAACAAAAGGTCTTGACTTATAAGGAATAAATAAAGAAATATATTAGTATCTATTGAAACAATTGTACAAAGTGATATAATAACGAGTAAAGATATCCCATTAATTACAAAATATATATTTAAACTCATGGAGGATTATATGAAAAAAGTTATAGTTCTTTTATTTGCAATAATCATTACCGTTTTAACTGGGTGCACCAGTTCCAAAGAATCAATATTTGGGACATTGGATGTTGATTTTAATACATGTCAAGACACTTGTAGTACTGATCTTCAAACTTTCAGTGATAATTTGAGTGCTTATAGAGATGCTTTAGCGGCTTATGAATTAACAATTGCTGAAAACAGCAATCAAGAATCAGAATTTTTAGTTAGTCAAAGCAATTACACAAGACTTCAAATTCCAGTTTCAGATCCTATAACAGATAATAGTGCAATTCCCACTACATTGCACAGCAATGGATTTGCACTTATATTCAGTTACATAGAAGTCATATCACTTTATGTCTCTGAGGGTGGAGACAACTATAGTAATCCGGTGTCAAATGATCTATATCAAATTACAGATAGAAGTTATGGCTTTGATGATCTTAGTGGATATTACACCCATAGATTATTTCTAACAACCAATGCATCAGAGGCTACAGAAAGTTATGTTTACTTTAGTTTCAACCTAAACCTTGAGCATATTGCATTTGAATCAATCATCTATTTCCCTAGTTCTGATCGTTATCAATATATGTCTTACGCCAATAATGTATATCGAGGGTATTCATATTTTGCAGATGATAATTATTCATTCCAATATATCAACACGAGTACTGGCCATTATATTAGCTACAACTTAACAAATGATAATGAAGTCACTCAAATCTACAATCCAGATACACAAATGTTTTATGAAAAGAATGGAAACTTTGATCATGTAGCCTTTTATCAAGACATGCAGTTTGTCGCATCCTTAGATAATCAGAATGAGGAGAATTTCCTTGAATTCAGTTTACATTTTATGGATGGATGGGACAGCCTAACGTATAATGATGTTTCTGTTTCACCTTATAGCATCGCATATAATAACGACCAAAGAGTATTTACTGATTTTGACATCTTGACGTATCGTCAAAGCAGCAATTATTATCAAGTTAATATTCAAAAAGCATTAACTACTGAAGAATTAAGCACTTTTAATTTTCCTGATGAATTTGTAGGCGATATAACATTTGATCAACTTGTTCAAGCATATGAAGATTTATTGGATAATGATAATATACTATCGATGGAAGATCTTAGTCCGGATTTAATTAAAGAAAAGTGTTTGGAAGTCTTATCATTATTGAGCGAAAATTACTTAGATTAAAATGACGAGATATAAATTAATATGAAGGGGGAACATATGAGAAAATTATATATTGGTTTACTTATTTTAGGTCTTGCATTTTTAACAGGGTGTACAAGTTCGAAAGAAGTCATACTTGAATCATTTGATCACGATATCAAGGTGTGTCAAGACACATGCGATATTGATCTACAATCATTTAGTGATTATGTCATCACTTATCGTGAAAATTTAGAGGCATATCAATTAACGATTGCTGAAAATAAAAATGAAGACAGAATTTATCTCAATACTGGAAATACATATCCAAGAGAACAAATATCAAGAATAGATCCAATCACGGATAATGATGCGATTCCTATCGTAAATCCAAGTAGAGTGGTTTCGTATTACTTTGATCTGTTAGAATTTTATACGTCGATGATTGACATGGGTAATGATTTATACAAAGATTCCAATACGAATATAACTTATCAAATAACCAATAGAAGTTATGGGTTTGATGCGTATGGTGGATATTACGATCAAACAGTTACCTACACTTCAGACGTACAAGGAATTATCAGCATTAAGAGTTCTTTTATTTTTAACATTAGTCCCGATAATCTTGAGTTTGAAGCAAGTTTCTATTATCCGAATACAGGGAAATTAGTTTATAATTACTTGTTTAATGATATTTATAGAGCTTATTCATATGTTTCAAATGATGAGTATTCATTTAAATACATCGATATCAATACAGGTCGTCATATCGGCTATACTTTAGACAATGGTGCGAAAGAGACAGAAATATATGACCCTGAAACTCAAATGTTTTATGAACAACATAACTCAAAGTATTCCGTATCTTTATATCACGATATGGAGTGTGTTACTTTTTTAACATATGCCCTTGAAGATTATTTGCTGCAGTTTAGTTTATACTTTATGGATGGATGGGATCAGTTGACTTATAATGATTATTTTCTTAGACCTTATAGCTCAGTGTATAATGCTGGATATAGAGTCTTCTCAGACTTTAACATTATGGCTTATCCCAATGGAAGCAACTATTATTCAGTAAATATTCAAAAAAACTTATCAGAAACAGAATTGAGTGAATTTAATTTCCCTGAAGAATTTACAGGTGACATCACTTTTAGTCAGCTGGTACAAGCGTATAAGGATCTTAGCAGTAAAGAAAATATATTGTCTATAGAAAATCTTACCCCGGATTTAATCAAAGAGAAATGCTTAGAAATATTAGCAATCATTAAAGAAAATTAAACAAATATCAATATAAATATCAATGAAGAAGGTCCAAAAGGACCTTCTTATATTTATTTAATGACTTTTTATTATTAAAACTTGTATGGTAAAATGATAGATATTCAAGATTCAATTAAAATAGACATTCTTTTAGGAGGGGAAGATGAGATATTTAAACATCAGTAAGTTCATATTAAGTATACTTGTTATTTTTCTTTTATCCGGATGTAATAATGATCCTGAAGAGATAATAGATGTGGTTGATCTTTCGCGTTATACAATAACCTTAGAGAATGAAGATGGTAGTATTTATCTTTCACTTGATGATCTTTTAGTTGGTACTGATATTTACTTGCCTGTTATTGAAAAAGAAGGTTTTCTCTTTATAGGTTGGGATGATGGAACAAGCATCCATAATCAAAGATTTCAAGTAACTAGCGATCTTACATTAAGAGCAGTATTTGAAAACCAATATCTAGAATATACCCTCATAACTGATGATCTAACAATGACAGCATCTATTGTAGGATATACAGGCAATGAAACATATTTAACGATACCTGATCATATACAAGGATATTTAGTTAATGAAATTAGTTTACGGGCATTTGAAAATAGCCAATTCATTGAAGTTGAAATACCAAATTCAGTTCAATTGATTGATTTTTATGCTTTTGCCAATTCAGCAGCATTAGAAAAGGTTTCTTTTTATGGTGAATACCAAGGATTTTTAGAAGAGATGATAAGTCAGTCCCAATATGATGAAATTGTAGATGCAAATATGGGTTCGTGTTCAATAACGATTGGTTCAATAGAATCAGGTACCTACACTTTAAGTTTAGGATGCCCAATTTCAGAAGTTGTAAGCATAGAGTCAATTACATTGGGAGGTATTACTTATCATTCATATCAAGTCATTTTGGATTATAGATTTTATACAGAACCCAACCATATAGTTATTAGAGATTATGCTTTTTCAAGTTGTGAATCGTTAACAACGATTGAGTTTCCTTCTAGACTAGCTAGCTTTAATCCAAGAATACTAGATTCATCACCCAATATAACTGATGTTTCCTTTGATGAAAATGATGAATATCGTGTTATAAATCAAGTGGTTTATTCAGAAAATGATACATTTCTTGTCTATTATCCTTCAGGGTTACTTGCTGAAAACTATATCATTCCCTCTGGAGTTATAGAAATTGGAGAGCTTGCTTTTTATAGTCAACATTTGAAACTGATTGAGATTCCTGGATCACTTTATGATATTGCAGGAGATGCATTCAAAGAAATTTCTTCACTTGAAGCATTTGCGATATATGAAGAATCAACAAGATTTTTAACGATCGATGGTGTTTTATTTAATTATTGGGAGGATCTTGTCTCTTATCCAGTAAATAAAACTGGCACGCATTATATTTTGCCTGTTGAGACACGATCTATTTCGCAATACGCTTTTGCAAATAATAGAAATCTAGAAACTATTGATTTAGGTGAAAATCTTTATGTCATAGGAGGATATGCTTTTATGGGGGCAGAAAAGCTCACCGTACTAGATATACCTGCATCGACGACTCATATCCTTGAGAAGTTTATTGTTGATAGTCAGATTAGAACAATCATCATTCACAGAAGTGTAGTCATCGATGGGGGGATCGTTTACATCAGTCCAGATAATGATATGCAAGAGCTTCAACCAACTTTCTATGTCCCTGATGATTCATATCAAAATTATATTAATGACTTTCATTGGTCTCACTTATATGTAGAAATACATCCCATATCAGAACTATCATAAAATGTATGTATATATTGATGAATTCATTTTCATCAATATTTTTTTATAGTGTCGTGATATAATTTAATTGATAAATTAACAGCGATACATCTTAATCAAACAAGGGGATAATCTATGAAAATTTTTACTCAAGTTAAGTTTTATATATTCATTATTTTTATCGTTTTATTTGGGGTAATGTTAATGTCATGCAAGGATGAACCAACAGATGATATAAATATTACAAGTCACAACTTATCGGTTTTTTATGATGACTTGATTGCGTATGAAGAAAGATTAAGTGAGCTTGCAGTAAATACGAACTCTGAAATCAGTGATGATCATAATATCACTGCTTTAGATGTCTATCAGTATGATACATATACGAAAGAAGAGTTGCTTGCTACTTACTTAGGAAGTTCATTTGATATGGTTGCTGAAGGCTATAAAGAACAACTGATGACAACAAAGGATTTTGTTGCATCAGTTAGAGCTTTAATTGCTGATGACTTAGATCAAGAAATAGGGCAATCCTTTCATCCAGATCCTACAAATGATGATTTAGTCTATAAGTTTCTTGTAAGTCCTGAAAATTATATTGTCATTGATGCTGCTAACG
Source organism: Bacillota bacterium (assembly GCA_018817915.1). Lineage (GTDB taxonomy): Bacteria > Bacillota_I > Bacilli_A > Acholeplasmatales > Acholeplasmataceae > Peloplasma. The sequence continues at coordinate 19,173 of JAHISX010000027.1, read as the reverse complement.
GTATTGAACATACTTTTATTAAAATAGGAATGAATGATGATGTCTTAGAATATGCTGAACTCATGTATTCTTATGCAGGGACTTTTGATCCATTGGATAATCAGGATTTAATGTATAACTACTTTACTTTTATTGAAGGTAAAGAAGCGGTATACATCAACAGCTTAAATGATTATTTCACTTTAAATTACACATCAATTGAAACCAATTCTCATTTTGATATATCTTATGGAGTTACTGAACTTGGACAAGAAGTTCCAAGTTTAGGATATACCATCAATTTTTATGATTCTGAAGCAATGGCACAGACTTTCTTAAGTGTTGTCGATGATCAGATCATATCCGAAAGTTATGATATTTTTAATGAACATGGTTCAGTATATAGTTACATCGACCATCCAGTTTATGGAGAAGACATTATTTTAATTGTTAACATCATTGAAGCTATTGGTTGGGACCATATCGTTGTTTGTAACAACAATGGTGGAGGTGCTGGAGATTTAGATGGTATCTATGATACCAATGATCAAGCCTTATATTCTGGAAGAATTAGACTTACCTATTCTCCTACCTATGCATATGCAGCCATTGATCAATATGTGAAGCACGGAGAACTATCTGATGATGATTTTAATTTATCCTCGTTTGGACTGGATTTAGATGTGCCTCAAGCAACACTAGCTTATTTCAATCAAATTCGAATTACTGATTTTAATGAAGTAAAACAAACATTCATATTAGATGACCTTAATTTCTTTGCTGATGATTTAGAAGAAGAACTTTATAACTATCTAGATGATGATATTCAAGCAAGTATTGAAGGCACCAACGACTTATCACGAGTGATTACTGGTGATGGTGTAGAAGAGTTTACAGCATTAATGGATGCCTTCTATAGTGATTATGCAAGTAACCCACAAATCAAACAACTAGAAGTGGGTACAATTTCATCTTATGATACGAGAACTGAGAGCACTGTAGAAAATGATGTCATCTTGAATTTAAGTGTTAATCAAAATGAAACGTTTTTGAATATGTCTATCTTTGGTTCATCTTATAGTTCTTATACAATCATGGAAAAAGATGATCGTCTATTTGCATTTGAAGATAAAGGTATGACTGTTGATTATTATAGTATCAATGATATTGCAAGTGTAGCGAATTTTACGAAACTTATCAATGCGAATACGAATTTTGCTGACCCAATGACGGGCATTGAGTCAGTTAACATCGTTGAAAATCATGTTTACAGTGTTGTGATGAATAGTGGCGCATTAGGTATGCTTGGAGATTATTTTATTGATGATTATAACTTATACGGATTACATGATGCTTTGATCACTGCAATATTCTACTTTGATAGCGATGACACATATTACACGTATGAAATAGAGATTACTGGTTTATTAGATTATAGTTTCTACTACAATCCAAAAGAAATCTCTTATTATGGAGAAGGTATTGTATCTTTAGAGACTGTTCTTGTGATAGAACCAATAACAGAAGATGACATCCTTTATCTACCAACAGATAAAGATGACATCTTAAGATATTCACAATTTGAATCAACAACAAGATACCGTCTTCATACTGGAACCAATTATGCAAGTATTTATCTAGAGGCTGGCGGAACAAGAATTAGAACAAGCTCAGGCTATGGTGTAGATGTCAGTGTCTTAGATAGTAGTGGAACATTACTTAGTGATAATGAAATATTTACGATACCTGAGGCAGGATATTATTATATAGCGATTCATTCTGTATTAGATCAAGAAGTTGAACTGTATATTTATCCATATGACCTACCTGAGTTTGATGAATCAATTCTTAGTCTAGATTCAGGAACATATAGCGTCACGATTGAAGCAGAGAATATATATTATATTTATATCTTAGAAAATGAAGACAATAGACTATTGCATGTCTTCTTAGATGCTACTAAGATTTCTTTAGGTCAAGAACAAATTTTCATGTTGTTTGCTGATCCATTTGAAGCAAACAGCAATGAAATGTGTATGTTAACAGATCAGGATGAAAGCTTTGATTGCTATTTTGATATCAAGAGCGGCATTGAATATAAATTAGAAATAAGTACAGATATACTTGGTGACGTATCATTTAATTATGATTTCACAGTCTTAGATCCAGAAGCGAGTTCAAATTATCAAGCAATTGATTTGAACGATATACCACGCGTCTTCTTGGGTGAAGGTATCAATCAAGCACGGATAGACTTTTCAATTACCGAAGAAAGATCTTATCATATCCAAATGAATTACATTCAATTTGATAGCATTATATTTAGAGATTATCTTTATCAGAGCAATGGAACTTTAATTGATGACGAATTCTGGGATTTTGATGTTTTATTACCGGTAGGTGATTACTATATTTTAGTAGACATTTTAGAATCCCCAGATATAACAGCTATCGTAGAAATAATCATCGACTGAAAATTAAAAAATAAAGAGTATCGATTTGGATACTCTTTTTTGTCTTTATTTAAGTGTTAAATGGGATAATGATTCTTTTTGTTTATCTGTTAAGGCTTTTGATTTTTTATGCTGTTGATCTACTTGTACAATGACTGATTCAGCAGTAGCAACAAGTCGTCCATCTTGATAAAGTCCTTGAGCTAGACGCATCGAACTGTTTCCAATGTGAATCACTGCTGTTCCTATATCAATATTTCCTGGCCATTTGATTTCATCGATGAAATCCAATTCTAGACGTGCAATCACATAAGTGCTATCATCAAGGAATCCATTGTTAGGATGATAAAGAAATTCAATTCTTCCAGTTTCAAAATAAGTTGAGAAGACAGAATTGTTGACATGTCCTTGACGATCTGTATCGGGATATCTAATCTTATCATAGGTTTTGATAGGATAGTTTTCTAGTAGGAGATGCTTTAAATTGAAGGTGTTCATGGTGTAGTCCTTTCCATATTTTCTTTCATAGTATCGTTTGATACTATTTTATCATGAACTTGTCATGTTTGTTTAGATCTATCGATTAAAGGCTTTAAAAACGAGAATATTGATTCTATATTACTAGTAATATAAAAATTGATGAAATTTAAGCAAAAATATTGACAGTAAAAAAAGGTAGTGATAAAATAAAGTTGAAATGGCACTTAAAGTATAAGAGTGCCAATAAAAAAGGAGGTCGTAATATGTTTGGTCTAACACCATTCAACCGCGCTGTGATACGTAGTTCAAATGAACAAAAGCCACTTGCTGACTGGATTGATGATTTCTTCTCGGATGACTTCTTTCCTGTAAGAAGCCTTCGCCATGACACCTTTAAAGTAGATGTCAAAGAAGAAGCTGATGCTTACATCGTTGAAGCTGACATGCCAGGTGTCAAAAAAGATGAAGTACATCTTGAATTTCATGAGGGTTACTTAAGCATTGGTATTGAAAAAGAAGAAAAGAAAGATGAAGAAAACAAACAATATGTTCATCGTGAACGCAGACAATGTTCAATGCATCGCAGTCTATATCTAGGTGATCTAGATTTTGATCAGATTGAAGCAAAACTTCAAGATGGTATACTTACTATCAAAGCACCAAAAGCACAGCAAGTTGAAACAAAAAGAAGAATTGAAATTAAGTAGAAAGAAGCCTCTTGGCTTCTTTTTTTATGTACGCTTTGGTCTTCTTTTAAAATGATTGTTTTTTAAATGCTTGAGAAGATTAAGTTAAGGTAAGAAATATATGATATAATCATCATAAAGCAAATCATTACATGGGGAAAAATGTATGAATAAAAATATAGAGGAGATTCAAGGGTTATTTGAACGTCACTTTATCAGAAGTAAAAATTCATCTATGTCGATTGGTATAACCAAGGGTACAGATGTTTTTAAGTATCATTTAAGCAAAAACGGGAATGAACCAGTTGAACTTTATGGTCTAGGATCTGTGAGTAAAACCATCATTGCAACTTATTTAGTAAAAATGTCAAAACAAGGAAAGATCAATTTAAATCATTCCATCAATAAATACTTAGATTTAAATCCTAAAATTAAATATCCGACCATTAACCAGCTCGCTACACATACATCTGGTTATCATGCGTTCATTCCGCTTTTCCAATCGACTAAAGTTTTAATCCTTAAAGGTTTTAATAAGAAAAATATTTATTCAAAGCTAGACACAAATTGGTTGGATAAAGATTTAAATCGAAGAAGAGCTTTGAAATATAAGAAATATCGGTACTCTGATTATAATTATGCAGTCATTGCTATGGTGATTGAAAAAGTAGAAAACAAACCATATAAGGAAGTCATTGAAGCATTTCTTCGTGAAGAGATAGGGATGAAGCAAACCAAATATGGAAATGAGACACTAACGAAAGACTTGAAGTATTCATGGTATTGGGAAGAAGACAATCCATTTTTAGCTTCTGGAGGTTTATTCTCTACTGTTGATGATATGATGATCTTTTTAAAATATCAAATAGATCATTGTGATGAATTGTATAAAGCTCATAAAATGCATATCAAGATTAATAGTAAAAAGAATATATTTTCAGCATATTCATGGAATGCATTTTATAGTGGTAGTTTTTATTGGCATATTGGTGGACAAGGGTATTACAGAAGCTATGTCTTATTTGATTTAAAAAGAGATATCACAGTGACACTTCTGGCTACAGTAGATATCGATTTAATTCATGTAGGTAGAATAGGTTCTTGTCTCTATAGAAATATGAAAAGAAATCATCATAGTGTCACTGAATTTTTAGATGAGTTGATTGAAAAACATAATTTTAGTGAAGCATAAAAAAAAGGATAATTTTATCCTTTTTTTATTGCCTTTTTAGTTTGGAAGTTGATTTAACCAAAGTTCAAGATTCGAAATATCAGCTACATAAATCTTTTGATTGGATTCGGATAGATAGCATAATTCAAGATCATTATTAACAAAGTAAATCATACCTTCATGAAGTGTGAAATAGCCTTGAGATACATAAAGTTCATCTTCAAAAACTTCGTTTCGATCATTATAAGATATGTAAGAACTATTATTTGAAAATGCAACTTGATAGAAACCATACATAACTGTTCCATCAGCATATCTATATATCATTTGATTGTTATTGGATAATGCATATTGAGCAATATATGTATCATCAAAGGCTCCAGTAATAAATTCATGATTAAATACAACTTGATCTGTTGCTGCAAAATGATCGAGATCAAAAAATAAGGTAAAGATGAAGTAAAGGTTAATTTCATGCATTGAAACCATTGGAATAGAGACAGAATTGGTTGTTGCTTGAACAAGCGACAAATCAATTTTATATCCGATGGATTCATAAATTTGAAATCTAAGGATATCTCCTGTTTCTTTATTTAATAAAGCTAAATAGTCACAGTCAGAATATCTTTCATAATCACTTTGTCTAAAATATCCAGAATCATAGGATTGATTGGAATCAAAACTAAAGATGATTAAATAGAATGTTTCATTTAAATCACGTAAATAGACAGGATATTGATTTGGATGTTTAACATCACCTCTAAAATCAGTTAAGACAAGCCGTTGATTATCTATGGAGTCATAAAGATATGGGATATCATCGTCATACTGAATTACAACTGAGTCAAGTGATTCAATATCATCCATATTGACACCATTGAATTCTTGAGGATAAACGTTACCAAGATTAATTGCAAAAAAGATGCCACCTATAACAAAAATAGTAACTGTAGCAAATAGATATACTTGTCGTTTCTTGATTACGAAAAAAATGATTGATGCGGAAAATATTAAGATGAAAATGATGCTAATAAGCGTTATTATCGTCATATTCAATGTCCCCCTCACTAAATTTAAGAATATCTCCAGGTGTACAAGCTAAAGCTTTACAAATCGCATCTAGTGTGGAAAAGCGAATGGCTTTCGCTTTTCCACTTCTTAGAATGGAAAGATTTGATTCCGTGATTCCAATGATTTGGACTAAATCTTTAGAAGTCATGTTCCTTTGCTTAAGGATTTCTTTTAATTCTATGTAGATCATATCGTTAATTGGTTCTCGTTATAGAGTTCAATCGCTTTTCTTAAGATGAAAGAAACAACAAGTAAAATTAATCCAATAGCAAAGAATAAAGTGATGGTTGTGTTGACTTGGAAATAGAATTCTTTCCAAGTGGTATTCATCATGAAATTAACAATGCTTAAGATGAAACCACTCACGATTTCAACGATTGCCATATAGATGAAGTAAGATCCAATTTGAAAGGTTAAGTCAGCGTTGGATTCTTCAAAGATAAGGTTGACTTCTAGGTTGGTAATAATTTGTTTTGCTCGATTAAAGATTGCGATAAAGAAGAGAAGATGAATCAGTGTTTTAAAGAATAAGACATAGATATATTCATAAGTGCTTAAATAGATTCCAGTCAAGACAACCATTAAAATATAGAAGATAAATAATGAGAAAAAGATAACATATAAATACTTTCTAAAGAATGCGATTGTATGATCAAAGTTTCGTTGCTTAACGATGTTAAGAAGCTTCATACTAAAGATAACGAAAAAGAGTAGAAATCCTATAATCAGAAATGTAAATAGAATCATATTAAATCCTCCTTGATATAGAATAGGTCAATGGTCTGCGGAATATAAATCACTTGATTTGGGTTTGGTCTAAACCCTGAGAAACCAAGTAGAATGATATCGGTTTGAGGCTCTTGTCTCTCAAAGAAATTTGCAGTAAGTGATACGACGCTGATTTCATACGTATCAATAGGTACTAATTTAAAGTAATAATAACCTCTGCATGTCGGATTTTTGAAGTATTGGGTAAATCCTGGGTTATAAATCTCATAAAATCCATCTTGAGCTATTTGAGATGACGTAGACTCTAAAGTCATAAACTCTCGATCTTTATATTTTAAAATCATACCATATTGTTCAAGTTGAAACTCGATATGCTCTGAATAAGATAGATTAAGTAAATGATTGTTTGCATATCTTGAGGGAAATTCAAATGTAATGAGGATATGATAGAAATCATCAGAGTCAATAAATAGGTAAGAGTTTGGAATGATGATAGATGTTGAATCATATTCAAGTGAACCAGTAAAAGACCAATCCCTTGAAAAAACGTAAGGGTTCACAGAAGAAACAATAAAGTCAACGGATGTAGATTTTGCTAAATATTGAAGGTCATCATTAAAAATTAATGATTTTTCGATATGAGAAAAATCATCAGAATTTAATCCCTGATCCGTCACATATTGATCATTTGTCTCATCTTGTAAGTAAATGAGATTTCCATCTAATTGGATGGGTACAAGCGCAAGAATACAAAGAAGAGTCAATGATGATATGGATAGTGCAATTATGAATTTTATCATGAATATCCCCCTAAAATTATCGTTTATCAATAATATTATATGCATTATTCAAAAATAAGTCAATCTTAAAATTAATTTTTATTCTTCATTTTTTTACGAAGTATATTGGAGAGTTAAGCACATGGATATTGAGGGGAAACCCAGATCAATGGGCTTACTATGGTATAATAAGATGCACAAGTTGATTTAAAATAGGTTGTGCATGTAAAATAGAGGAGTTTTAAATCATGCTTAATATTAAATATATAGCAGATACAAAGTTTGAATATAATCAAAACATTATTGATGGGTTGCAGTTATACAATAGAAACCAATCTGGATATAGAGAAAAAGACTATCGTGATTTTTATGTTTTTGATGATGATGTGCTCGTAGGCGCATGTCACACTAAGCTTTATGCTGATTGGTGTGACATCAATGGATTATATTATGAAAATATCGATGTCTTAAAAGCAATCATTAATGACATTAAAGAATATTATAGAGATAACGTTGTTGGCATTTCATTTGATTCAGTCTTAGACCAAAGAGTTAGTGATTTTAAAGAAATAGGGTTTACCGTTGAAGGAAAGCTCAAAGATATGCCTAGTGGTAATGATAATGTCTTCCTAAAGGACACAGAATTAGTTATTCTTGATGTAGATCATGATTATGAATCTAAATCATCTAAGGAACCCATGAAGTCTCATGCTAAAGTATGGAAAAAAGAAATTCATAAGTTTAGAGAGAGCTTAGACTTTTCAACTGAAAAGATTGATTTGCAATATGTAGTATTAGATCGTGATAAGTTTGTTGGTGGCATCTATGGCCATGTGCAATACGAGTACTTGTTTATCAACATGTTATTTGTTGATAAAAAGTATAGAGGCAATCGAATAGCCTCTAAGCTCATGGGCTTAATAGAAGCTGAAGCAGTCAAAAGAGATGTGGTCAATGTTTATGTCACAACCTTTGAGTTTCAAGCTTTGGGATTCTACCAGAAACATGGATTTAAAGTTGTGATGACAATCGATGATTTCCCTAAAGGATTTCAAGAATATACATTGTATAAGAAAATGAAAATAGGTAAGAAATAAGACAAAAAAAGAAACTATGGTTTCTTTTTTTGTTGACTGGAGTATCATACTCAATCTAAAAAAAACTTGGATTGGCATAAATAAATCATAATGTTATAATAAAGAGGTCATCAGATGGTTTTATATCAAAGTCATGTTTCATTGGCTCATCTAATTGGGAGGACAAAAATGAAATATTTAAAAGAGTTAAAGTTGCTTCAAGAGACAGTACCTAGTCTTTTTAAATTGACTGAATTACAGCAAAAAGAAGTATCATATAAAGAAAGAAATGAAATCGTCACATCATCAGATCTGTTTATCGAAACAGAACTGATTAAAGTGATTAAGAATTCATTTCCTAATGACCACTTCCATAGCGAAGAATTCAATAAATTCACAGACCTTCAAGATAGAACATGGATTATTGATCCCATTGATGGAACAAGCAATTATGTTCATCATTTGGATTTATTTGTGAATCAAATAGCATTTTATGACAAAGGTGAAGTTGTCCTATCATATATCTATGTACCAAGAGCAAGTAAGGTCTTTCATGCCATCAAGGGTGAAGGCGCTTATTTAAATGGGAAAAGAATTTATACGGCAAATAGCAATCACCCCAATATGCTCATGAGCCTAGTTGGTATTTCCCATAAAACAGAAAAAGATAAGAGCTTATTTTATGATATGCTTGATTTTGCTTATCAAAATAGCATTAAGATTAGAATGTTAGGTACCTTAGGTTATGAAATGACAGCAGTTGCTGAAGGCTCATTTATAGTGCTCTATACGGATGTTACAAACTTTTGGGATATTGCTCCTGGCTTGTTATTAGTAAGAGAAGCAGGAGGCATTGTTTTAAATCAAGAAGGTAGAGCATATGTGATGGGAGATCATCATATGTTTTGTTTTTGTGATGAACAGATTAAAGATAAAATTATAAAGATTCTTTAAGTAAGAATCACAATATGAATAGGGAGAAAACAATGGAAAATAAAACACTTGGATTTAAAGGTTATTTGAATAAGGCGATTCCAATCGCTGGTTTGATTTTAGGAATTAGTCTTGTTATGTTCATTTTATCGTTATTAGGGCAAGGTAGTACACAGTTTATATTTTGGGGAAGCGATGTCAATCAAACGGCAGCGAACCTTGCTGTGGCTGCAGTAAGGTCAACCAATAACTTTGATTGGACTTTCATTTTCATTTTAACGGTCATCATTTATATTTATGGGACAGAATTAAAAAACAAGAACTATAAAGGAATTGTTGCTGCATTATCATTATATGGTGTGCATTGGTTATATGAGATTGGAAATGCAATCATTGGATCAACAACTGGATATGCTTTGTGGACTGTGTCCGCACAAAGCACATCTTTCATTTTGTTGATTGGTGTTTCATGGGAATTATCAATGATGTTTGCTGTTGCGGGATTAGTGATGTCTAAACTACTTCCTGATGATCCTAAGATGAAGATATTAGGTATGAACAATCGCGTTGTGTTTGCGATAGGTAATGCCGCATTCTTTGGGTTATTTGAGATTTTCTTAGCAGGTACACCTGCTTTCATCTGGACTTATAATTGGTGGGGAGCTATACCTGTATTTATTACAACCTATATTCCATTCTTTTTAGCAGCTTTCTTAATGTATGATGCAAAGCCAAAGACTCAAAAGAAGTTTCTTATGATTGTTTGGGGATTGGTTGCAATACTTTTAATTGTTTTGATACCACTAGGGGTTATTTAATTTGGAGGTAGTTTAATGAAAGATATATGGGAAAAGATTCCAATCAAAGGGATTAAGTTATCTGGAATCCACAAGAATCTTTTAGATCATCAAGGAGAAGGACTAACCAAACATATAGGAAGTGTCTTTAAAGATTTATCTGATCATTCAGCATGGCTCGGAGGAGATGGAGAGTCATGGGAAAGAGGTCCTTATTATATTGATGGGCTCATCCCTCTTGCATATCTATTAGATGATCAAGAGTTAATTAATCAAGCAAAAAAATGGATTGAAAAAATCTTTGAATCACAAGATGATTCAGGCTTTTTTGGACCTAAGAGTAATCATGACTCTTGGCCTAGAGCGGTTGTTATGAAAGCAATGGTTTCATATTATTTAGCAACAGAAGATTTCAGAGTAGTGACTTTTCTTGAAAATTATATCAAATATTTAAATCAACACATTGATGATCAACCCTTTGAGTTTTGGGGATATGCTAGAGGGTTAGAGGGAAAAGAAACACTAGATTTGATGAGAACAATAAGTGAAATTAAAGATATAGATCAATTGGAACAAAAACTTAAAGATAATACTCTTGACTGGGCATCGTTTTTTAAGCAATTCCCATATGAGAAACCGACACATAGCTATATCAATAAATATTTTTTTCATGCAGTTAAACCATTTCTTGTCTTTTTCGATCACATCGCAAAGACAAGAAAGAACCCAAAAATTAAAGAGAAGAATAAGATACTAAAAGCAAGACAATCTAAAAGCAATTATACTTACCTAACCACACATGGCGTTAACCTTGCCATGGCGTTAAAGTATCTTGTTTACATTGAAGAAAAAGAAGACATCATGTTTGAAGCACTAGATAAAGTGCTTCAATCACATGGTAATGCTTTAAATCTATTTTCATCAGATGAACATCTTAATGGATTATCACCAGAAACAGGCATTGAATTATGTACCGTAGTAGAGATGATGTATACCATGGAAGAAACCATGAGACTTACTGGCAGTATGAAAGCAGCAGATTATTTAGAATATTATGCATATAATGCTTTGCTAGCGACGATATCAAAAGATTTTTGTAGTCATCAATATGTTCAACAGGTCAATCAACTTGATTGTGAAGTGAAAAGACATGATTTTTATGATGCTAATCGATATGCAAATACATTTGGAGTCGCCCCTAATTTTGGCTGTTGTGCAGCGAACATGCATCAAGGATGGCCAAAACTCATGACTGGAGCAGTCATGAAAAAAGGTGATGATGTTTATATGTTTATGTATGTGAGTGGAACATATCAAGTGAAATTTGATGATGGTTATATGACATTAAAAGTCGAAACAAGTTATCCTTTTGAAGATTATGTCAAGATAACATGTATCAAAACAATTAGAAAATCACAAAGAGATTTAGTTCTTAGAATACCATTTAAAACAAAGACTATAATCACTAGAAATGATATCATAGAAGAAGTAATAGAGAATCAAGACACATATGTTGTTGAAGACTTTAAATTGGGTAATGTACTGAATTTAAATTTCGATTTTCATGTTGAAACTATCAAGAACCCTGATCAATCTATCAGTGTTAAAAAAGGACCTTTGTTATTTGCTCAAGAGATTAAGGGAGAAGAGTTTTTGATTAAAGGGAAGAAACCTTTTCATGATAGGGGATATCATCCACTAGAAAAAGTGTCATTAGTTCCAGTAATAAAGAATGAGAAGGTTGTTGTTAAATCTGAAGATTTTGAATATAGCAAAAATACATTCTTTGATAATAAGATTTGGATAACAATTGAAGGCTATGATCCTAAGACAAATCATAAGGGTGATATCAAATTGATACCTTATGGATTAACGACACTAAGAAAAACGCAGTTTAAATATTAAAAAGCAAAGAGTGGTGATTTTATGAAGAAGTATGAATCATTTATAGAATACATCAATGATCAGACACCTAGAGGAAAAGAGATGCTTAATCAATTGTATGACTTAATTCATGAAGTCGTTCCCGATGCTGAGGAACCCATGGGATATGGTGTTCCATCATATGCGATGAAACCCCATGCTAAGCTCCAAGATAAGATTATGATTGCAGGGTTTAAAAGTCATGTTGGATTTTATCCGCATCATTTGACCATTGATGCATTTAAAGACAAACTCAAGCCATACAAAACACTAGAAGGCACAGTACAATTTCAATATACACAAGATATTCCTAAGGATTTAGTAAAAGAAATGATTTTATTTAGATACAATGCAGTTCATAATAAGTAAGAAAAAATAGAATAAAATCAACAATCATCAAGACAGTTGTGATTTCAAGCGAATATGACGATCAATCTATTTACAAAGATAAAGAAGAGAGTTCATTAGATTCATTCTAATGTCTCCCTTCTTTTTTATTGTGTTTTGAATCAAACGCATTCACAAATGTTTCTTATAAAGTGTAAATGTAATCATTGAAATCAGTAAAGCAAGTACTTAATTTTGGATGAGTTATTTGATTAGGGCTTATGACACATACTTTTAAATCAGGATATTGATTCATTACAGATAGAATGATATCTATATCATTTGAGTAGATGATGATTAATGAGATTGCATCAACACTCAAATGATCTTTCATTGTTTCATTTGATCTAATCATGATGTCTCTTCCTAATTTCTCGAGTTGATGAGGTAGTTCTTTAGTCTCTGAAATGACAAGTATATCTTTATATCTTGAGATAAGTGGTTTAAAGAGTAATTTGATATATTCTTCAACAGTCATATGTAAATTGAGTTCTTGTTGTTTTTTGGGAGATAGACTCATCAAGATATCTGAGAAGCAACTCACATAGAAGATACCAATCAGTAGACCCATTTGTCCTACCTCAAAACGTGGGAAAGTATAAATCTCCGTTTCTCGTATATAGACAAAGATGACAGTCAATAAAATGACTCTTGCATAAAATACCAAATCTCTGACCACAAACTCTTTGTGGATCAGCTTTAAGATTAAATCAATCATCCATGTGAATACTGCTAAGATCATCAATGTTGCTAATAGTTCTTCTTGAGAATCATCAATATACATTACTAGTATAAGTAGAAAAAGAAAACTCGTAAAGACATATCTTAAAATTGTCCAATGATGATTCTTATAAAGTTTTAAGACATAATGATAAATTGAATATAATAATACAACTATGAATAAAATTTGAAATACAATTGATAGTCCATGACTGATAGGTTCTTGTTCATTAAATAAGGTGTTACCGGTTGTAATGATGATGAAGTAATCGAGTATGCTAAAGATGATACTGAAAATCAATATTTCTTTAAATGTGATCTTTTTTGAAATGAGATATTTATAAGCCAAGACTAAGATCAATACCAAACTGAATACAGAAACGAGTCTTTCGATGCTCATTAAGTATTGATAGGTGTATAGAAACACGATGATATTCCCGATATACCCAAAGATAAAATGATTTTTCTCATCTTGCTCAATTTTAGGGATATGCCCCTTACGTGCGAGCAAGTACAAAACGAGCGTGGTTGAGAGAACGAATGCAATATTGATGATGATTCCAACAACCCATTGCGTATCATCTGTCATCCGATCAAAGTTGATCATCACCATAAAGAAAATAAATGGTGGATAAAGATACATAATGTATGTCATGATGTAGTATATTAGGTTATTTTTCATATAAATCTCCTCCTATACCTAGTATATCACTTGGAAATAGAATATGAAACATTGTCTATATACCTATCTTATTTCACGTTTCGGATTGGTAACAGTTATATAGGGGCATTCATGACTGGTGATATTATTATTTAAAATTATTATTGATTATTATTGAGATTTGTTATATAATATTGATATGAATTGAAAGGAAAAAGTCTCGTTTTTCTATTGAATCATTATTTCATGGGGGTATATATGAAAATTAATCAATTGATTTGTTTTGCTTTTATTGTTGTTATGAGCACACTTCTTTGGGGTTGTGAAAAAGAACCATATCCACCTGATGGCCTCATTACTTATCCACTATATACGATCACACTACAAGATGAGGATGGTACAGTTTTTTTTAGGCTTCAAAATAGTTTCATAAGTTATCAGGTTAATCTTCCAGATATGAGTAAAGAAGGTTATTTGTTCCTTGGTTGGAGTGATGGAGAAGAATTATACAATACGACTTTTATTGCTACAAAAGATCAAACACTTATTGCGGTATATGAAAGCCTTTATCTTGATTATACAATTGTCAAAGATGACGCGTTGATGACAGCTACTATTATGGATTACACAGGCAGCCAAACACATCTTGTCATACCCGAATTCATAGATGGATATTTGATTACAGAAATCGGATATGGAGCATTTCAAGATAGCACACTTGTTGAAGTAGACATACCAGCTTCTGTTCAAATGATAGATTATGATGCATTCAAGGGTTCATCCCTTCTAGAGCAAATATCATTTTATGGCGAGTATCAAGGATATAAAACAGTAAGTTTCAATCAAGAGGAGTATGATTTGCTTTTGGAATCAAATCCTACGGCTTGTGTCATCACAAGCGGGTCCTTTGAATCAGGTAGTTATACCTTTGATGAAGGGTGTCTTATTTCTGAAGTTGAAAGTTTGACATCAATTGTTGTCCTTGATAAAGTCTATACAACCTATCATTCAATTATTGATTTAAAATACTATGATGAATTGAATTATGTAGAAATCAGAGATTTTGCATTTGCTAATTGCGAATTGCTAACCTCAATCGCACTACCATCAAGATTATCTCAATTCAATCCACGTATTATAGAAGGCTCAAACCAAATTTCTGATATATCTATATTTGGTGAATCAGGAGCATATCAAATCGTTGATCAGGTGATGTATTCATATGATTTAACTGAACTCATCTACTATCCTGGAGGACTTACTGCAACCTCTTATACAATTGCTGATACAACTGAAAGCATTGAAGCTAGAGCATTTGTTAATGATTCCTTAGTAACAATCAATATACCCTATACAGTCGATTATATTGAAATGGGTGCATTTGCTTATGCAACCTCACTCGAACAATTTGCAATCACAGGAGAATCATCTGATTATCATGTGATTGATGGTGTCTTATTTAAAAATACAACCCTAATCAGTTATCCAGCAAATAAAGCTGGATCATCATATGATATTCCCAATGATATAACTTGTATTTATGATTATGCATTTGCTAACAATAAGAATTTAGAAACACTGAATCTGAACGATCAAATTACTTGGATTGAAAGCTATGCGTTCATGGGAACACAAAAAATCACAAGACTCGATTGGCCTAGTTCAGTTGTTAATATCGGAATGAGTGTCATGTTCTATAGCTCTATTGAAATAATTGTAGTTCACAGAAGTATTATCGTAGATGGGTCTATTACAATGATTGGATTTACACATAGCCCAGATTGGTTACCTATCTTTTATGTACCAGATGACTCATATGATGCTTATGTAGATGATTTAGGATGGACTTATATACAAGCAGATATACATCGGATATCTGAACTAATAGATTAAAAATGATGATGCCAAATGATAGATTCTTCTACCATTGGCATCTTTTTTTTCAGATTTGACGAATCAATAAGATGATATAATAGGAAAGAAGAACGAGAATCAAAAATATAATATAAGAAACAGAAAGGTTAAATTATGAGTATCATTGAGATTATTGTTGATTTTTTTGAATCTACATTTGGTTATTGGATTTTTGTATCCATGGGGATGGTCTTGTTGTTTATTGGATTGATTATGTTTTATGGTATCAAGAAAAAAGGCAAAGTCCTACTTATGCATTGGCTACTTAGAAACAAGCAATTAGATAATGAATTGTTTTTAAGTAGATATTTAATTCAGGCAATATACACTTCATTATTTGGGCTTGCATTGGTTTTAGTAACAGTTTTTAGTGTTCTATCAAGAATAAATATTATGTTGATGTTACTCATTATAGGAACACTTGATGGCTTATATGATTATTTTGCTATTAAAAGGTCAATAAAAAAATAATACTATAAACAAAATAAAAAAAGGCAAAAACGAGTAAATTGTTTTTGCCTTTTTTTGTTATCTAATGATCAATTCCTCTGAAAATATTAGTATCTATTTGATGGTTCAAATAAATATATACCGTCAATTATATAAAAATATTGATTTTAATCAAAATAGGGTTATTTTTGTGATAGAATTATAGATAATAAATAGTAATAATGGGGGCATTATGGAGATTAAGACAAAAAGACTTATATTAAAACCCGTTACTTTAAATGATGCAAATGAAATGTTTGCTTATTTTACTGCGAATGTAACCACTTATATGTATCCTAAACCAGCTGACGATATATCTGAAACAATAGAGTATGTCGAATCTTGTTTAGTTCGATATCAAAAGAAACAAGAAATCGTCTTTATCGGAAGATTAAAGGAAACCAATGAGTTCATTGGTTGTTTTGGTTTACATTTTATGCACACGAAAACACCTGAATTAGGCGTTTGGGTAAAGGTTTTGTCTCATGGTCATCATTATGGATTAGAAGGCATGACAGCAGTTGCAAAGTATGCTAAAGAGCATTTAGATTATGACTACTTGATTTATCCTGTTGATAAGAGAAATATACCAAGCAGAAATATACCTAAAACTCTTAGAGGTATCATCAGAGATAGCTATTTGGAAAAAGGTTTAGGTGGTAATGAATTAAATATTTTAGAGTACCACATCTTTAAAGAAATACCAAAGAAAAAATATCCAGTTATGCTATTCCAAGGGGATAGCATAACAGACTCAAATAGAGATAGAAAAAGATATTATGATTTAGGACATGGATATGTAAGAATGCTTGACGAGAAGCTTAAAGAAGTGATTGTCTTAAATAGAGGTGTGAGCGGAGATAGAACTTGTGACTTATTAGAAAGATGGAAAGAAGATACTATAAAGATAGAACCTGATTTCTTATCTATCTTAATAGGAGTTAATGAGGTATGGCATCGTTATAAACATGGTAAGGTGCTCACCCCTCAAGAATATAAGTTAAACTATATTAAGTTATTAGAAGAAGTAAAGACAAAGCTTCCTAAAACAAAGATCTTATTAATAGAACCATTTGTCTATCCTATAGGAGAATATGATCCTAAATGGCAAAAAGATCTAGATGAAGAAAGAATGATTGTAAGAGAACTTGCTAGTAAGTATGCTGATTACTTTATACCAATGCAAGATATCCTTGATGAGTATAAGAAGACATACAAGATGGAAGAGATATTGGGGGATGGAGTTCATCCTACTGAGTTGGGGCATGAAACCATTACTAATGAAGTTATTAAGAAAGTCATGGCATATTTAAAGTAATCAACAGATTTTTAAGATTCATTAAAAAAGCGAATAGAACCGTAATTCACTATAAAGTGTAATTATAAATTGTAAAAATTCACCCTTGACAAGTTTATTTGAATGTGTATAATTCATATATCATCTATAAAACAAAAAATAAACAAGGAGAAACAAATTGAAATTGGGAAATGAACCAACTATTTTTGATTTGGAGATTATTGAGGAAGAATTATCAAATTCAAAAGATCTTCTTAATTTAGGCGATCCATTAAGTATCTATTTAAAGGATATTGGTAAAGTGAAATTACTCACAAGAGAGGAAGAAATCGAGCTTTCCAAAACTGCATCAATGGCTCGTGATTCTACAGATGAGACAGTTATTAAACTAGGAAAAGAAGCTAGAGACAGATTAGTTGAGGCGAATCTCAGATTGGTTGTGAGTATTGCTAAGAAATATTCATATTCCAATGTTCCATTGATGGATCTTATTCAAGAAGGTACAATGGGGTTGATGAAAGCTGTAAATAGATATCAGGTGGAAAAAGGGTTTAAGTTTTCAACATACGCAACTTGGTGGATTAGACAGTCTATTTCACGCTCAATCTCTAATAATTCAAGAACTATACGGCTTCCAGTACATTTTAGTGATATGTTATCAAAAGTTCAAAGAGTTAAAAGAAACTATGCTAATGAGCACGGTATAGAGCCAGACATCGAGACTCTTTCAAAGATCACAAAAATATCATCAACATCATTAGAAATGATTAACCTTTATATTGAGGGCACTGTTTCATTAGATCAGTCTGTAGGAGATGGAAATTCCACATATAATGACTTGACTATGGATAAAAGAAACTTAAATCCTGATGATTTTGATAAGGCAAAAATACTTGAGGAATTCGTCATTGAAATTTTACGTGAATTAAATGAACGAGAGCAAACTATTATTAAAATGAGATTTGGTATAGAATCTGATGAAAAAACACTAGAAGAAATTGGTATATTATTAGATGTTTCGAAAGAACGTGTAAGACAAATCGAATGTAAAGCAATAAAAAAATTACGCATAATAATAGCAACATAGGGCTAAGTAACATACCAATATGATATTGCTATAAATATAATAAAGAACTTTTAGTCTGAAGATACTAAATTATTTAAGGAGGATTTTATTATGTTAACCAGAAGTGAGATTGTTGATTACTCTGTCAGAATGGGATGCAACAGAGATCTAAGAAATAAAGGTATGGCTACTACACCTTATGGTGATGTATACTGCATAGCTACATTAACAGTTTATGAAAACGGTATATATTATGCTCACGGCCAAATGTCACCTAGAGAAGCTCTTTATTGTGGTGTTTATGGCATAAATGCTCCAGACAGATTATGTAAGTGGCATAATGAAACAAGAAAGAACGTTGCTGTTACAAAAACAGATGGTGTTAAAACTTTTGTCTATTTGTTTGAAAAAACAGGATTACATTCTAATGTATACCCTATGTCAAGGACTAAGTGAAAAAAGACCTTAATCATTTAAATCATTTAAGTAAGATGGTTGTTCTTTTAGAGAGCGGCCATCTTTTTTATTGTTTTTGTCTCTAAACATATCACCATATGCTCTT